>CAYRLD010000108.1:0-7695 GCA_964424925.1 uncultured Planctomycetales bacterium | reverse complement strand
CCTCGATCTCCGCTTCGGATGTGGCCACCGCATGCTCATGCCCGCAATAAGGGCACTTCTGGGTACCCGATTTCGGATCGAACTCTAAATCCGCACCGCATCCCTGACACTTGAACTTTTTGACCTGCTCCGCTACCGGTTCTTCTGCCATCTCAGATATCCCCTAAGCGCCTGGAGGGGGTGGTGGTGGAGGCGCCCCTCCCGGAGGAAGAGGAGGAGGTCCAGCAGGACCAAAAAGTGAGGCCAACTCAGGAACCTGCTCTGCCGCGGTCCATTGCGCCATTCCTTGCTTCCAAACAAGACTCGACTTGGAGATCCGATTGGAAGAAACGTACTCCTGAATCTGCTGAGGAGAGTACGGCCCATGCTGGCTCCCATCAATCGCGACAAAGTAGGAACTGGCGGCGGGAACAGGAGGAGGAGCGGCAGCCGGAGGCTGCGCTCCGGGTTGCATGGCATTGGTCATCTGGTTGCCCATGGCAAATCCAGCGCCCATTCCCATGGCGCCACCCGCCATCCCTTGATTTTTAGCGGCCTCCTTCATCGCATCCGCGGCCGCAATCTGTTGATACGTCCCCACGACGTCTTTCATCTTTTTCATCTTCATCACTTCGACATTCGCTTTTCGCAATTCGCCGAGAGCTTCTTCAATCTCCGGCGGGAACGAGACATCGGCAATGATGAACTTTTTCACCTCTAACCCATACAGGTCGAGTTCTTCCTGGAGGGGCCCCATAATCATTTTCTGAAATTCATCCTTGTTCTCCTCAATTTGCATAAGGGGAACTTGGCTTTTCGGGATGATCGTACTCACGGAGCTCGAAATGATCGTACGGATTTGATCCGATACAGAGGAGGTAGAAAACTCCGGCATCGATGCCACAATCTTCTCAAAGAAGTGCTCCGATTTTTTTACACAGAAATCATACGTACCATAGGCACCGAGAGAAACGGGTCCGAGATCGGGATCGTTGAAATCGATCTTCCCCTTCGTCCCCCACTTCATTCCGATAAAAAGAGCCTGACTAACAAAATAGACAAACGCCTTATGCGGGCTTTCTAACCCGTAAGGCAACCCAAGAACCGTAGAGAGAAAGGGGTAGTTGGATGTGCTTAATTCATACGTCCCTGGCTCATAAAATACGTGTTCCGGCTTCCCTTTGTTAACAAAGATTGCCGCCTCTCCAGGATTCACAATCAACTTCGCGCCGCTCTTAATTTCCGCGTTGTGCCGCTCGAATCTCCAGACGATATGATCCGGGTTTTTATCTTCCCACTGAATAATGTCAATGAATTGACCTTTGAACCAGCCCATCAGGACCTCCTTTATGAACGGGATACTATGGTACGTTCGGGCCGATATTCTACCTCGAAAACGATGTGATCGCAAAAAAAGTGCGGGGGCCCAAATCCACGGGCCCCCGCTTTTTAATCAAAAAATGGGAATTCGTTATACGACCTTCTCATCCGGAAGCTTCTCTACAAACTCGTTTCCAAGCCGGGAAGCATGATACATCTTCCCCACCTGGTGGTGATAAGGAACCCCAGAGAAGAAATGATGGCTCTTGGTGGGACAATCCGTCCCATCAGCCCACTCCTTCCGCTGCAGGTTGATATACCCCTGCTCTTTATTCTTCGCCATATCCTGAAGAAGGGTCCCAAGACCATGTCCATTCGCATGCTGACCGCCCAGCGTAATGAAAATGAACTTCACCCCCATTTCCCCTAACTCGTCAAAAGTAAGGGGGTTCTCGTCATTGAACCATTTGAAACTGGAAGAATAATTGAAGGCAAAATGAGTCTCCGGATATCTCTTGCGAATTTCTCCCGTAAAAGTCTGGAGGGTCTTCCGGTCTGAGGTCGGGAATTCACACCAGAGAAGATCGGGAACACCGGTCTCGAGATAGCGCAGACCGCGATCGACAGCTAAATCCATTCCGCGTAACGATTCGGGGGCATCTACCGCACTGAGCCCATCCGTACGCGCAATAACAACAAAGTCCCGGTTCCCCAGGTCATCCGCAACCGCACGCGCCATCTTCAACTTCCCAACCATCTCTGTAACGGGAATCAGCGCCTTGCCCCCAATATGTCCACACCGTTTGGGAAGAACCTGATCTTCAATGTGCGCCGCAGCGACGCCCGCATTTACGTACAATTCCGTCGTCCTTTGGATATTGAAGATATTTCCATATCCACCATCCATGTCGACGATGATCGGAGGAATATCAAGGTACTTTGGAGCAACCCCTTTCTCAGGATCGCCCACCGCCTGGGTAAGCTGAAATTTCCGAAGGGCGCTCACGGTACGGCGAGCTCCATCCGCAATTTCAACATTGGCATAAAGGTCCATATCGGTGGAGCCAACATGCCCCATGGCAAAGGAATACCCACTAAAGTAGACCGCCTTAAATCCATGATACATCACCTGCTGAGCCCCAAGCGGATCATAGATTCCAGGACCAAACAAATAGGGCTCACTCTGGAGCAACTCCCTCATCCGAGTACTGGGATGAGTAAAACGCGATTTCGGGATCTTATATCCCTCGGGCAATAACGGGGTGTCCACCAGTTCCATACCCTTTTCCCTGAGCTGAATCATCCAATCTCTCCTCTACAATTAAATGGGATCAAATTCCCCTTTGACAATCATTCGCTCACTCAACTCTCTTGCCTGCTGATATCGCTCCCGGACCAGATCCTCCGTATCTGCGGGAAGATGAGAAAGAATCTTTTCCACCTCCTCGTCAAACAACCGAGTCACAAGTTCCCAAGTATGAACCACCCCATCCACTTCGACCTGGTGAAGGACACGCTGAGCAATCATCAGTCGATAGATACGGTCGGTTGCAAGATCTTCCATGTACCCATCCAGAAGAGAAGCTCCCTTTCCAGAGAGAACCCCGTGTCGATACCGAATCACCGTGCGAACCGCAGCACGAGTTCCCTCCAAGGTAACCTTCCCCACCCCTTCCGGCAGGGGTCGCAGATTTGGATATCGCTCTGCATGAGGACGACGTTTTTCAATCTGATTCGATTCTGGAAACTGGGATACCGCAATTTGATTTTGATCAGGATGTCCCGTCCAAGCACCATCCATCAGACAATCCGCTTCGTTCTTTTTATCTCGCTGGAGCGACTCCAGAGCACGTGCATTGAGCTCCGCATCCTGCCGGCTGGGATAGAGGGCGGTCATCCCTCCAATCGCAAGAATCCCGCGCTTATGGCAAATTTCCGGCAATAATCTTCGAACGTTCTGAAAGAAGGAAATATCATGAGGAATCGTATTCCGGTCTGGGAGAACCCATGCGGGATCATTCAGATTAAAGTGAATCAAACTCGCCATGTAATCCCACCGCCCCAAGTTCAGCCCGATAATGGACCCCCGCAGATGGTAGATAAATTCTTCCATCTCGTGCGCCAAAGGGTGAGATTCCACCAATGCCATACACCGGATTGTTCCCGGAGCAAATCCCTTTTCTTTCTCCAGCGCACGGAAGAGATCTGCCCACCAGAGAGCCTCTTCTGCAGATTCACTCTTGGGAATGTAAAAACAGAGTGGGTGCTTTAATTGAGCGGGGTCCACTTGGTAGACCACCGATGCGATATCAAACAAAGAAGCAGAAACACTCTCCCCTTCAATCACCCCCAATTGATTCAAATGAAGACCTCGGGTTCTCGTAAAGATCACGGTGGGTCGATCTTCGATCGTTACGGTACGATTCTTCTTATCTTCGTACGTGAGTGTTCCATGAAGAGCGGAAACAATATTCGAAATCCCTCGAGAAAGAGCGGACCAGGTATTCGCCATGGAATCTTCCAGATCCAACATAACCCCGGGTGCTCCGGAATTGAGCATCTTGACGACCAACTCGGCATCATCCGCCGGCCCCGTCATTTGATTACGCTGGTCTCGACACCACTCGGGAAGAGCAATATGCCAATCAGAAGCGGTAACGTCGGAAGGGGCTAGATGGGTAGGCTGCACCCCTTGGTGCGCCCGGAAAAGAACTCGTGAGCGAGCCGCAACCAGAGTTGCCTGGCGAGGTGTAAAAGCCCGATGGAGAGGAAGAAGAAAGGAAAGAAACCCTTCCTCCCCTTCATACTCAGAAGGGGCTCCATTGGAAGCCCGCTCTTCCTTTTCTAAAACACTACTCATCTTTTCCATACCCTCCTCCAAAAGTAAGAAACATCCCTGTACTTAAATTATCGAACAGAAATAGGACCATAACGAGACTTTTACCAAGATCCGTTGGAGGAGCAAAGAAATTTATGACGCACCGCGCTATAAAGATGTAAACTTACCCAAATGCGGATGAAATGTAAGCCTACCGAACCCTTGTCATTTCCCCCCTTCGCCCAAAAAGAGAGGAACAGGAATCTTGACCCCCGTTCTCTTCCCTCGATAGGATCCCGTGAATGAAAAAGAGTGGGATTGCCGAGTGCGCAGGAATCAAGGTCCGTGCGATCATGCTGGCACGGGGACTCAAGGAAGTCGATCTCGTAGATCATGAAACACTAAAGCGTAAAAAGATCTCGCGAGGTTTCTTCTCCAAATTCACAAACCTTCTCCTCCGAGGAAAAGAGCAGACAACACGGAATGACCCGAAGCTCGTTCTGATCGCAGATCGCCTTCATATCCCCGCACGCCTCCTACAAGATGATTCGTGTTGGCCCACAGAAAACACCCCGCTTCGTCTAAAACGATCTGAGATCAAAACGATGGAATGGCTGAGATCACTTTATACGTGGTATATCACTCATGCAGGAACCTCGACCGCACATAAATATCTCAGTCTTAATTTCGATGTCCTTCAAAGACAGAGTGAAATTCTTCAAGGCCTTGCTCGCGCTTTGGGGGACGATTCGGTCATCCGGGTCTTCACCGACTCGGATCATGAAGAAGGGATCTTTGACAGAGACTTTTCGAAAATCGAACGCATTTCACAAAGGAACCGAGGGATTCGAAAGAAAATTCTGAATTACGTAGAAGATATTCCAAACCCAGAACGCATATCGGGACGGAAATTCCTCCCCCTCTCTATCGGAGGAACCGAATTTGAAATTTCTTTCCGTTCCACCATGCCACAAAACCAAATGGACGTTCGGTACACCGCTCATACAAAAAGAGGCACCCGGCACCTCTGTATCCGGGCAAGAATGGATGACGTCCGACTCGCCTTTGTCTTAGCCCGAGAGGCCGGGATCGCCTTTGGAATAAAGGAAGGGCTGCTCCAAAAAGACTCTCTGGAAGAATACGCTTGGCCCAGCCCTGTCCAATCCTATGACCAAGGGAAAGCGGAAGTTCTGATCAACCGCTTCGCAGCCGCGATCCTTCTCCCTCGTAATATGGCACAGGCCAAAGAGCAAGAAATCATGACCGGATTTAGCCCCCGGATCGTTGAAAAGATCTGTGGCGAGTTAGGAATTTCGCCGGAAACGCTCCTCTTGAGGATCGTTCAATTACATTTAAAAGAAGCCCACTTCATCCGGGTCGATGCTTCCGGTCCGGAAGGACCCTTCGAATTGCAGAAACTATTTCGTGGGAATGGTCTCCCCGTCCAACACGATTACAGTTCGGGACAACTCTTCCCTCCCACTTGGGGGGTCATGAAAAGCTTGGAGAAGTTTTTCGGTGCCGATGAACTCCGGGCTTCGGACGAATCGCGCCACGTACAAGTCACACAAATGGCCAAATGTGGTAATGAAAAATATATCTGTATGAGCCTCACGACACCCCGGTTTGGTGGAGGAGCAAAAGCAATCTGCATCGGATTCAAACTACGTGACTTCCGGAAGCTGTACCGAAAGACACCCGACCTTACCCACCGGCGTACCGCTATCGACGACGTTTCCTATGATGTCGATTGGCGAAAATTGACACAACTCGACCGGGAGAGCCGGCAGAGGAAATAGCCGCTCTCCTTCGCACACTTTTCGATACTCATTATATGTTCGGTTGGTACCATACCGTTATCCATGGCCGATGAGAGAACCTGTTCCCGCTGCAAAAAAACATTCAGCCGGGATGATGGACTGGAAAAGATTCAGGAAGTCTGTCCCGACTGCCTTGAAGAGGATGCCTATTTAGAAACGGAAGTTGCTTCGAAACCGGAAGACCCCAGACAAAAACTCAAACCGGGGGAACAGTTCCAGGGAATGGAGATCATCGCCATTCTCGGACAAGGCGGGATGGGAACGGTCTACAAAGCTCGTCAACACCACTTAGATCGTATTGTTGCTGTAAAGATCCTCTCACCACAACTGGGCACTACCCCTGAATTTATTGAGCGATTTCAGCGGGAAGCGCGAGCCCTGGCAGGACTCAACCACCCGAACATCGTCACCATTCATGACTTCGGAAAAGAAGGAGACCTCTGTTACATTGTTATGGAGTATGTACCGGGACAAAACCTCCGAACCTTACTCCGACGAAACTCCCTCTCTCCGGAAGAGGGTTTGAACCTCGTCCCCCAAGTATGCGATGCGATCCAGTACGCTCATCGAGAGAGAATTATTCACCGCGATATTAAACCAGAAAATATCCTCCTCGATTCTCACGGGAAAATACGGATCACTGATTTTGGCCTGGCAAAGATCGTGCAGGGAGATAAAACCCACCTTCAAACGATTACGAGCCCGGACAAAGTGATGGGCACTCCAAATTATATGGCCCCCGAACAGATCGAAACCCCGACAGAAGTGGACCATCGGGCAGACATTTACGCTATCGGGGTACTGCTCTACGAACTTCTCACGGGAGAACTCCCCATCGGGAAGTTCCCCCCTCCCTCGGGAAAATCAGATATCGACCCCCGTATCGATTCGATTGTTCTAAAGGCGCTTGAGAAAGAACCGGACAAACGATACCAGCGAGCGGGAGAGATTCGAGAAGCGGTTCGAGAGCTTTCGGAGAGCCCGGAAGAATCCGATTCCCATCGAAAAGAAAAACCCTCTGAACCCACTTCCCGAAAAAGGATCAAACTCGCTCTCCTTCTTCTTTTCTTCCTTCTCATCGTTCCGGCGACCCTCTATCCGTTCCGAGACAAGATCTTCCCGGCACAAACAGAGTCTGGCCCGAAAGAGACTCCGCCTCAAGGAACGGCCGTACGATTTGAAAACCTCTTCTTCCAGGAGCAAGATGCTCCCGGGGGCTTGGTCTTCGCGCAAACAACAA
The DNA here is from genome assembly GCA_964424925.1 of uncultured Planctomycetales bacterium. Lineage (GTDB taxonomy): Bacteria > Planctomycetota > MHYJ01 > MHYJ01 > JACPRB01 > CAYRLD01. The sequence continues at coordinate 518 of CAYRLD010000108.1, read as the reverse complement.
AACTCCTCCCCCGAAATCCCTTCCGAGCTGAGAATGAAGAAGAGATTAAAGCGTCCGTCCAAAACATGAACGACCAGGGAATCTTAAACCTGTCCCCAACTCGATTTCAGAAAGTCTATACGACGATCTTTTTCCGATGGTATCTCGGATTCTTTGCGGTCAAGGCGGTCAACGAACCGGCTGCGAAATACCTCCTACAAGAGGCCCGGAATTGGGACGTACAAGATAAATGGATAAGAGAATTTGGAAACACCGTCCTTCTCGCTTTTTCCCACCGAAAGGAATTCCGGTATCAAGTGGCCTTCCGTCAGATGGTCAACCGATTGTGTAAAAAAATGGGAGAGCCCCCCGCTTTCTCCATTCCAGGAGTCGAACTCCTCGAACTCTTAGAACAAGAGCTCCCCCCCGGATCCCGTTTCAAAGGATACCCCCTTCTGGTAAGAGACCCGGAAGCCCTTGCTGAGTTTGCCACAGACTTTCTCGATCATATACCGGTGGAAAAAGTATCGGGCATCTTC
>CAYRLD010000107.1:0-7746 GCA_964424925.1 uncultured Planctomycetales bacterium | reverse complement strand
ATCGATGGGATGTCCTGAATTTCGGTCCCAGATACGAAGGGATCGATCTTTTCCTACGGAGAAAATCCTCGTCCCGTCAGAATTGAAGGCCATCGCCGTTATTTCAGATTGGTGTGCATCCCGAGTAAACAGTAACTCTCCTGTTTCCGCATTCCATGACTTAATAACGCCGTCAGCACTGCAGGATATTACGCAAGAGCCATCAGGAGAGAACGATACTGACGTGACATCCTGCGAATGACCGGTTCCGGTATGAATTTCAGTCCCCTTCCCCACATCCCAGATTTTGATCGTCCGATCCCAACTTCCAGAAAGAGCTCTCTTTCCATCAGGGCTGAAAGCGATAGACATGACCGCCCAGTTGTGACCACTCCATGCGACCAACTCTTTGCCTTCGTTGGGTTCCCAGACTCGGATGGTATTGTCCCGTCCTGCGGAAAGAGCTTGTTTCCCATCTGGGCTGAAAGTAACGGAGCAGACATCTTCCCCGTGCCCATTCCATTTTGCCATCTCTTGTCCCGAATCGACCTCCCAAAGTCGGATCGACTCATCTTCGCCTCCGGAAAGAACTTTCTTTCCTTCCGGGTCAAAAGAGAGAGAGAGAACGGCTCCTTGATGCCCTTCCCAGGTGCTTAGTTCTTTTCCCGTGCTGAAATCCCAAAGTTTTAAGGTTTGGTCCCAACTGCCCGAGATAACTCTTTTTGATTCAGGGTGTATCGAGAGGGCACTTACAGTCCAAGAGTGTCCTTGAGGAACGGATAGAGAACGGTTTTCTTTCAGGTCCCACTGTTCGATGACACCTTCCCAGCCTCCCAAAAGGACCCGATTTCCAGAAGGGTCGAATGCAAAGGATCGAACCTGGTTGCTCTGCCCCTTCCATGATCGAATCTCTTCCCACGTATTCAGGTTAGAGAGGTGAATTCGTCCATCTACGCTTCCCCAAAGAAGTTCATTTCCGGAGGGACTTATTGCGACAGACCAGAGCATGTCCCGGTCTCCAGGGATCGTTTTAAGGGCTTTTCCAGTCAGGACATTCCAAATCCGCAAGCGATCCACTTTGAAGCCAACGTCACTACTAAGAACGGTGATCCCTTCCTGTGTGAACGATAGGGAGAGTATTCCGGTCCACTCCCCTCTCCAAAGATCTTTTTGTTTTCCCGTTTTCCAGAACCATTTTCTTATGGTTCTATCGGCCGATCCAGAAATAAGTTCGGTCCCCATGGGACCAAAAGAGAGGGCCCTAATAGGAGCGGAATGTCCTTCAAGGATGGATACGGTTTCCCCTGATGTGATATCCCAAACTCGAATGGTTCGATCCGAACTTCCAGAGGCAACGATTGTCCCATTTGGGTGGATCGCTAATGCATTAACCGATCCCTGATGTCCTCTGAGAATCGATTTTACTCTTCCTGTAGATGCTTCCCAGATCCGTACGGTTCTATCGGCACCCCCGGAAATGGCTGTCTGACCATCGGGTGTATAGGAAAGGCTTAAAACCGCTCCTTGATGTTTCCACCTACGAGTTCCCAGAATATCAACGCAGGAGAGTATTCCCTTCTCTGAGTGAACAATGGCTTCTGGAGCTTTCTCGGCAAAGTTATTGCCTTCCCAGGATCCCTGTTGAAAGGATAAAAGCGCAATGATGAAGAGGTGCATAATCTACTCTGTTCGGCAACTGATCGGACCACCTCTTCCCCTTAAAAGGTGTAGATCAAATATTCTCTCCGGCTCTTCCCTGAGGGGCCCCTCTCCATCGCACGCCCCAACTCTCTGAATTGAAGTGACCGGCCAAATAAAATAATACTCCATTGATCCTATAACGCAAGAGTCTTGCCAAAACTTTTTGCACATAAAGCCCTCTAGCGATCGGTTTCAATTTTGAATTATTGCGTGAAAGTAACATATGGTTCAGGAATGACTCTATAATATGAATATATGATATTTGAAGTAGATCTAAGGCGGGTTCCCAATTGACTTCGTAGCGAGAGGCGAATATCATCTCTGTGCGCAAATCGGAATGGAGTGAAATGAAAATCATGCGAAATCTGAAATATTTGAGTCTTCAGGCCTTTCTTGCCCTTTTCCTATTCTCTTCTTTTGGATGTGGGAATGGCGGAGGGTCTACCATCTCTCGAAAGGAATTCGAATCTCTTCGGAGTCGAATTGCTACCCTTGAGAAGTCGATGCGGGATGAAATGCTCATTCCGGGGGTTTACTACGAGGTCGTAAAAGTGATGGATGGGGATACCTTCATGATTACCGGAGACCGGAAAGTTCGTCTCCATGGTGTTGATACTCCGGAATCGGTCCATTCGCAAAAAGGGCTTCAGTGGTACGGAAAAGAATCGTCTGATTTCCTTAAAAAGCTCTTATTAGGAAAGAAAGTCAGGCTTCAACCCGAAAAAGGACAGAGTTTTAAGACGGGGGCGTATGGACGTTTTCTCGCTTTTGTCTATCGGAAAGATGGAATGTTCGTCAATGCCGAAGTGATTCGAAAAGGGGCTGCTTTTAGTTACCGAAAATATAAATGCACCCTCCGGGATAAATTTGACGCTCTTGAGGCGAAAGCGAAAAAAAGAGGCATCGGGGTTTGGGATGAAGAAGCGCGTGTGAAATGGGAAGCTACGCATATTATACCTGATGTTCCTTTTGAAAAGGCTACGGTGATCGCTTCCAAAGGGGGGAAAATGCTTCATCGTTTCACCTGTGGTAGAAAGCCTTCCCCTGAAAATGGAATCTACTTTGAAAGCCCGGAACAGGCTGCAATTTTTCGGTTTACCCGTCAACATTCCTGCATGACCCCCAAGCCTGTCCCAGAACAGCCTGTGGGTGGTGAAAATACCGATCCAAAGGACAATGAAAGATGAAAATGATCAGTGCAACCTTTCTCGGTCTTCTCCTCCTCGCTTCCACAGGAATTTCTGGGGAATCAACCAAACGAGAAACCGCAGAGGTCTACTTTTCGCCACAAGGTGATTTCCCAAAAGCACTCGTAAAAAATCTAATGTCTGCAAAAAAGAGTGTGGATATCGCTATGTACAGCTTCTTCCCTTCTTCAAAGAAAGATGCGAAGGATTATAAAACCTTGCGGAGGAATTTTGAAATCACACCTCTGGACGCAATTCGTGAAATCGTTAATCGGAAAGTAAAAGTCCGGATTGTCTTAAACAAGGCGACAACGGATGTCTGGGCGAAAAAATCTGTGGCCCCTTTGCTTGAGGCCGGGGCGGAGGTGTATACGACATCTGGAACGATGCACGAGAAATATGCTGTCATCGATAATTCGGTGGTGATCAATGGGTCGGGTAACTGGTCCGCTGGGGCTTTCTGGCGATATCAGGAAAACTGGATTATCTTTCCCCCTGACAAGGACCTGGCCACGGCATTTACTCGAAATATGAAATGTCTTTTGTCCGAAGGAAAAAAGGTCGTTCTCGATAAAAAGAAGGAACCGAAAGTTAAGCAATTGAAAAAGAAGACATCTCCAAAAAGACCGGCTTCTGAAAAGAGTACTGGAGCTTGGTTTACTACCGACAATAAAGGGGACAAAACGAAAATCGTTGAAGATGTCCTTTTAAAACAGATTAAAGGTGCAAAGAAGACTCTCGATATTGCGATGGCCCATTTCAACACGAAAGAATTAGCCGATGCGGTTGTTTCAGCGCATAAAAAAGGAGTCAAAGTCCGGGTTCTTTTAGATCTGGGCGAATATGGGAATCGAAACTCTCAGGAACGAACGTTGCAAAAAGGGAAACTCCCTCTTCGTTATCACACCTATTCTTTGAAGCATACGTTTTCGTTCGCCAAACTTATGCATCACAAGTACATGATTATTGATGGAAAGACTCTTTCGACTGGATCCTACAACTGGTCCCGTACTGCCGAACATAAGAACCACGAAAATCTTCAAGTGTTCAGCGGAACCAAATGGAAAAAAGTGATCTCCACGTTTGAAGATAAATTCGATGAGATGTGGGATATGGGCCGGGATGGTTTAGAAACCTTCCTTGAACGGATGAAAGCGAAAAAGGGAACAAAATCGTACCGTCGCTACATTCCCATTCATTTCCGAACGATTTCTATGAACTTAAAAGAACTTCGTGCGATTCGCAGTCAAGCGTCTAAAGCCGGGTTTTATAAGCGCCCTTCTAAAACGAAGAAGAATAACTGGGATTTTATTTGGTACGACCGGGAAAAGAGAAAATCAAGCAATGAATTCCCTGCCCCTCCGGCAAAACCCTTCTTTGATTTCGAACAGATTGTCATCTCTGAGGTTTGCCATACTCCCGATCGGAGTGAAAGTGGCGAATTCATTGAATTGTACAATGGAACAAAAGAAATCATCGATCTGAAGGGGTATTCCATCGATGACGGAGATAGTTCGGACAACGTGATCTCCTTTGGAAAACGGAGCACTCTACTGAAGCCTGGGAAAATTGCCTTGATTGTCGATCCTGATCACGAGGGAGATTTTTCATTTCCCAGAGGGGTTGTCATCGTCACCGTCGGAAATAAAACGATCGGCAATGGTCTTTCCCGAGGGGATGTTGTTGTCTTGAAGGATGAAAAAGGGCGAACTCGAGACTCATGCCCTCTCACGTGGAAGACGGATGACAACGAAACGATCCATCGGAAAAAAGTGGATCAGTATGGGTCGGATGATAATTGGGAAGTAAAGAAACGCTCTCCTGGGAAAAAGAATCGATAGCCGGGGGGCCTCCCCTTTAGACCTCGTACGATTCTGGATCAGCCGGCGTATCATCCCGGATTTTCCGGATCTCATTTGCGGAATAAAATTCCCCCGATCCTTCCAAACCCTTCGCCATCCCTGGGCAATATTTAGATGCATCAATCCACTTGCGGAAAGACCGAAGGTTTTCAGGCCAAAAGGGCCATGTCCTGCATTGTCGAGGTCGAACGGGATAGATCTCGCATCCTTTCTTCCCCTCTTGCAGAAAGACACAGTGCTGACCCCGTTTAGAAGGAACTTCTACAAGAGACGGTTCTCCTTCTATTTTTGTGATGTATTTGGATCGGAACGTTCGAAGCGGCAACTTTAGATTTTGGGCGATGGAACGCTCTTCTTCTCGGGTTACCCAGACCGCTCCTGGATCCCCGACACAACAATTCCCACACTGTGTGCAGGTAAATTGAAGGCCATCTTCAAACCAGTCCTTTTCTTCGTTCATCTATAAATATTGAATCGGAATCAAAATGCGAGGTCAATTAACGTTGGGATTCATTTTTGAATGAAAATTCCTTCTCTCCCCTCCTCCTCTTCCTTATTCTGTGCCCTACGATTTCACAAAACGGAGGTATCCATGGGACGCGGCTATTTTTTGATCACTCTTTTCCTTTTTCTTTTCCATTCTTCGCCTCTCTGGGCGCAGGAGAAGAATGATCATTCTGTTTCCTCTTCTCAAATCTTTGCGTATGACCAGGACCTCCCTATTGAGTCTGAGATGGAAGTTGAGGAAGAATCAAAGGGGTGGATCTCCTATCGGGTCTCCTACAAGAGTGTTTGGGGGCATCGAGCAATCGCTTCATATGTTGTTCCTCATGGGGAAGAGACACAAAAATGGCCCTGCATCCTTCTCCTTCATGGGCATCCCGGTAGCCGGAAGGATTATCGTCGAATATGGCCCACCTTTATTAAAAACGGGTTTGCGGTATTGGTTCCGGATGCCTGGGGACATGGAGAGCGAAAAAGGAAAGACCAGACAGAATATTTTGGAAAATATCCATATCAAACTCGGAACATGTTAATTCAGTCGGTGATCGATTATCGCCGCGGGATTGATTTCCTGCAAACACGCCCTGAAATCGATACCCATCGAATCGGATTATTTGGGGCTAGTATGGGAGGGATTCTCGGCACACTTCTTTCCGGATCCGATTCTCGAGTGAACGCCCCGATTATCATGGTTGCCGGAGGTGGGTGGAAAGAGATGTATGCGTCGAGCACTCTACCGGAAGTGGCTCGGGCTCGGGAAAATCTTACAAAGGGCGAGATTGCACTCGGAATCAAAGCGATGGACTCGATTGATCCTCGCCATTGGGTTGGGAACATCTCTCCCCGCCCCGTCCTTTTGATCAATGGGGATCAGGATAAGGTGGTTCCTGTTGTCGGGAATAAAATCCTCCATGCCGCGGCCGAAGAACCCAAAACAATTCTTTGGTACAAAGGGGGACATTTGCCTATGGGTTCAGAGCGCGAACGGGTCATGGCAAAGATCTTCTCTTGGCTCAAAGAACATTTCAGACCCGCTTCAGAGTAAAACCTCAAAAAAATATTTATTGAGGCACGCCTTTCCTCTTTTGGGTTACAGGATGGCATGAGAAAAATAATGCTATTGCTGATAACCATCATGATGGTCCCGAATATGGGATGTGAAGAGGAGGCTCTTCATTCCTATCTCAATTGGGCCCTGGAAGGGACCTGGAATGATTCCGCCGCAAAAAGGGATCTTGAAAACGAACTTGAGTCAGCGATCTGTGCTATTTTGGAGAAGGAATACGCCAGTAGCGAATATTCTTCCTATGTTGATGAGATAACGGTCTCTGTCGATTTAGGAGATTACCCTCCGGTTATTGATATCACTGAATTTCATGAAACGGTTGGATGTGGTGACTCCGAGTATACAAATTTCTCCTGGAAGATTAATTGGGGCTCCGGTGATGTCCGTTCCAATGCCCAGATCGATGTGAAAGTGAAATTGACATTTGGAAAGAGAGAGTCGAGTTGGGTCGATATCGAATTTACCTCTGCCGGAACAGGACAGGTGATTCAAAACGCGGAGGATCAGTTCGAAGGTTCTACTTATGAAGTGGAATTTACCAAAGTGATTTACACCACAACGGGAGATGGAACGACCACAACGGAAACCAATGAAGACGGGGGATTTGGGGAGGTTTTCATGGAAGTCATGATTGTCCCCATCCTTCGAGAAACGTACGGATTTTAAGGTTCCGTCGGTTCGCTCTGTCCGGTTCGAGATATACGGGCGGAAATCCGTCGGAGCGTCTCTTCCCAAACCCGGCGAGCAATCGGCTCCCATTTGGCTCTGGGTAGATTCCCCAGATATGATTTCAAGAATCGTAACCGATCTGTTCGGGATACCAATTTTCCAAGGTCTGCTATTTGGGAAAGGTTTCGAATCTTTCTCCGTTGGGTGAGGCTTCGAGAAAGTTGGACCGATTCAGGATCAACGATATGGATTATCCATTCGCCTTCTATTTTTCCCACGAGGAAATTCTTGGGCGAGTAATCGTTGTGATAGATCCCGTTTGTATGAATTGTTTTTACAAACTGGGCTAAATTTCTCGTTAAGCGGTGTCGATCGAAAGCGGGCATCCGATACCCTTCTTCTCGAAACCATTTTCCGAGTGGGTGATCGCATTCGATCTTTTCCATAATGATCCAGGAACTTTCTCCATGAGGGGCTTCCATCCAGGCTAGCCCTTTGGGGGAAGGAATTCCTCGAACTTCGAGAGCACGCAATCCAATCCACCCTCTTCTCGATTTGGCCCGGGCCCGGGATGGATGGGAATATTCCTTGGTCCACCCAGAAATCAACTTTTGGTTCAAAGGAATTTCGATCGGACTGTTATTCCGGAAAGAATCTTTACGATTGAAGAGTTCTTCTGCCTCGATCCCGGCACGTGCAATTCGGTAGGGACTTTTTCGCCAGATCTTGAATTGGGATCCTCCTTGTAGGGCTCTATTTGTTTGGCTGATGTATTGCT
>CAYRLD010000106.1:0-7755 GCA_964424925.1 uncultured Planctomycetales bacterium | reverse complement strand
AGCGACCAGCGGAAGAACAACGGTCATTATCGCCCACCGACTCTCCACGGTCCGAAATGCGGACCGGATCATCGTGGTCGACGGAGGAAGTATCGTGGAAGAAGGAACCCATGACGAACTGGTAAAATTGGGAGGCCTCTACCAGACACTGACAGGAGAGCAGCTCGACCAATGAACCCTTTCATAAAAATTTCGATAAAAAATAGAGGAGCTAATCCATGGTAGAGAATGGCCCTCCACAAGGAATCTTTGGAAGAACCGCGGAGGATGAACTCGTCCCCGGTCGCTCCCAAACCATATCGAGGATGATCTTCTACCTGGCATTGCTCCTCCTTGCGGTGGGCCTTACCTGGGCCTACTTCACTCCCGTCGATATGGTCATCCGTGCAGGAGGAGCTCTTGAGGCCGAGGGAGGGATCGTTACCCTCACCGTGCCAAAAAGCGGAATGGTCAAAGAGGTTTATGTCTCCGTAGGAGATACAGTCAAAAGGGAAGAACCACTGATCGAACTCGATCCGGAGGTCGATGAATCCGAACTCGATCAAGCCCGAGAGGAAATCGCACTGCTCGAAATGCAGATCAAACGGTACCAAGAAAATGCAGAACATGCCCTTGAAGAATGGAAAACCGAGCTATCCCGGCTCACCCGTACCATTGAGGAGAATAAGAGAAAAGCAAAGAATTTTCGTGACGATGTTCAGGCGATCGAACAAAAGATCGAGAAAATGAACGAGGCAAAGGAGATTCAACTCCGCGAACTCGAGACGTACCGCAAGCTGGCCGAAACGGGTGAAATCACGCCGATCGAACTCAACAAGAAAGAATTACAACTCAACAATACAGAAATCTCCATTATCGACTTGAAGAGACAACAGAAGGATCGAGAAAATCTAGCCGAAGAATCCGAACGACTTGCGAAAGAACTTCAAGAATACGAAATCCCACACAAAGAACATCAAGCTGAGGATCAGGCAAAACAAGCGGAACAGAAAGCGGAGGAAGAGACCGCTCGGAAAGGAATTCTCCAGAAAAAGCTTCAGCTACTCGAAAAGTTGAGAAGAAAACTAACCCTTCGCTCTACGGTAAACGGAAAAGTTGTGGCGGTTGCCGTCGAACATCCCGGAACGATTCTCGGCCCAACCCAACCGGCCGTGCAAATCCTCCCTGAAAATGTTCCCCTCGTCGCGGTCATTCATATTGAAAGCGGTCAGATTCGACAGGCGAAAGTAGGAATGAAGGTCCTCCTTCGTTTGAATGGATATCCGTACCAAGAATATGGCGAGATTACAGGATCCCTTTCCCAAATCGACCCACAACTGGACGAACATGGACACTTCAAAGGAACCGTCACATACGAGGTAAAAGATATCCCAGAGAAACTGAAGAATGAGTTCCTTCGACCCGGACTCCCCCTCATATCCGAATTGGTTGGGGAACAGAAAAAGATGATCGATTTTGTTTTCGAACCATTCCAGAAACTAAAGGATCCGATTCGCGTAAACGAATGAGAAGGACTGGTTACAGTCCGGAGGTAAATCGAATCGGATCTTTCGCCATCAATCTTTCGAGATAGGCCTGATACAACTCCTGTCGTATCTCTTCCTGAAGATCTTCATCCAACCTGGGCGTTTCCCGGGAGAGAACACGGTAAATTCGAAAGGCGCCCGCCTCTGTTTCAATAGGACCGACATACTCCTGCATCTCGGCCGAAAAGAGGAGAGAAGCCGCCTCCTCCGGGGCATGCCGCCTCTGCATCGAGAGAGAAGCCTTCCCTCCATACTGAGAGAGAACTTTCTCCCAGGAGGTTTCTTTTTCACGAAGAGAGAGAAGCGTCTCACTCGCCACCCCGGAGCTTTCCAGTTCGACCATACCGGCTTCTACTTTTGCATAATCATATTGCGATTCTCGGAAGCGCTTCTCCACCTCTTTCTGAGGAACAACTTTTTCCTTCAACTTTTCAACCAGAGCAAGCTCTTCAAAATAAGCGTCCAGACTCGCCTCTTCAATTCCCATCCATTTCAGCCAGGCATCCACCTCAGCCTCTTCCATCAAACCCCGTTGGGAAAGAAACTCCGAGCAAACCTGATCCTGTTCATCCTGTGAGGCCTCCAAGCCCTCGGCCCGTGCGGCTGCGGCTCCGATCCGACGGTAGAGAGGTTTTAAGAGAAACTCTAACCCCTCCTGAATCTTTGCTTCGAGAACCAGGGAGTCTCGATCAATAGAGGCATTCCCCCCCAAAAGGAAGATCTCTTTCTCTTCTGGATTTTGCATTTCCCTAGAATACAGGAAGAGAGATGTCGATACCATTTATGGGACTATTTAGAAGGAATTTGAATCGTGCTAAATGTAACACTCCTCTTGGTATTAAGTATGGCCCTGCAAGAGAAACCGGCCCCAACCTCCATCGACCTCAAGGTGCGCGCACAAGGAGACCCCATGGTCGGGAGGAAAGCAACCCCGGTAGAAGAACTGGAAGCCCAATTGAAAACCCAAGTAGAAAGGGGCCTCACCACCGTCGTCCTACGAATCGACTCCCTTGCTACCTTCCGACAAATACAGGCAGCAATCTCCTGCTGTCGAAGTGCGGGAGTAAAGCAATTGGAGATCTCCTCCAAAAAGTTCCCGCCCACCCTTCCGATTTCGTATGCAGAACACCCCTCCATACGAGTCCGTGTATTTCCCGGTCCTCGAGGGGAAGAGATGCACCTGGAAGTGAAATCAGAAATTACCAATCTAGCGGACCTTCCCCTTCAATTGAAGCGCCTCGGTACGATTCCGATTCAACTCGCTCCGGCAGCTGGGGTTCCGTATAAGACACTTCGAAAAATTATCATCCTCTGTGTAGAAGCGGGCCTCCGAAACCTAAGCTTTGCTCCTTCTCCGGCAAAATCGACCGCCATTCAGGTTCTCTATCTGGAAGACCGTCCGCGAAAAGAATTCCGATCGATCTATCAGACTCTCGTTCGTTCCACAAAAGCGGATGTCAATGTCCGACTTATCGAATCCCCCCCCGGAACCCCCGAATTCTTGGATGCTTTCCCACGCGATCTCGTCGACTACGATGTCGTCCTTGTCGGAGACTTCCGGAGTTTTGAAGAGGGGGATCGAAAAGAGCTGAAACGATTTATTCTCGAACAAGGAGGGGGAATTGTCTGGCTTGCCCCCGAAAATCATCCAACAGGATGGCCCGGGCATGACCTACCGGAAATCACTCCCCTCGAAATCAGTGCTCTCCGTGGCCCCCAAAGCCCCTTCCCCACACCGATCAGCCTCGTCGTTCAGAATACAAAATCGTCCGTCGTTCAGAATCTCGATTGGGACAGACTTTCCCAAAAGGCACACTTCCCTTGGAAACCGGGGAAGATCGATCCGAGTGCCATGGTTCCTGTCACGTCGGAATGGACAAACGTACCTCAAAAGAACGCTTTTCTTGTTCTCCAATCAACCGGGAAAGGGAGATCAGTCTTCATTGGGGCAAAGGATACCTGGAGATGGGGAAGCGATCTTGAGGTCTTCTTTGAAAATGTTCTCACCTGGGCAGCCGGACGGGAAAAGAAAGCATCCGATTAAAGAGTGACAACCTTTCCGTGGCGTAAATAGAAGAGACGGAATCCGGCAACCTTCACGCCTAAAGCCCCCTCCACAGCGCGGGTATAAACATCCCGGGTCAACTGGTACTCCTCGGGATGGACCTGAACATCGGTCTTATAGTCCCCGATAAAGATATCTTCTCCTGATCGATAGAGGATATCGATAAATCCCTGTGCGACCTGAGTCCCCTCTCCGACCAGAAAGGGAAGTTCGCGCCCAAGAATTTCGGCCGACTTCAGCTCTCCAAATCCATCAGAAGAGAGGAAGTTCTCTACGATCTCTCGAGCCTCGGCCTCCATGGGGGGCAGCTTCGGGGACTCAAAATCGAGATGTTCCAACGCCTCATGACAGGCAATCCCAATTTCTGCGCCTCTGGAAGCCCCTTGCTTCGGCGAAGAGGACAACTCCTTTTTCATCGCGGTCACGCTTGTCATCGGAGGCAGATCGTTCTGTTGCTCACGCTTTCGCCACGTTTGTGCAAACCGTTTCCAGTCCGCCATCGGATCTTTCCCCGCCCCGCTCCGTTTCTTCTTCCGCGGAGTTTCCCCCGAAACCACTTTCGATTCGACCTCCAATACATCATGCGCACCAGCCTCTTCCAGCAAACCCAGCCAAGAATTTCGCTTATAATTTCCGCTCCCCAGAAGAATCAGCTGTTCTTTCGCTCGAGTCATTGCGACGTAAAGAAGTCGTTTCTGTTCTTCTTCCTGCCGCTCTTTCTCCAACCTTTCGAGAGCCGCCTCGACAGGATCCCCCAGTTCAGAGAATCGAAACCCGAGAGCCTTTGTCGGCCAATCAAACCGGACTGCAGGAGGATCCCCCCCGCCCCGAGTCATTCGGTGAAGATCGGGCAAGAGAACAACCGGAAACTCCAACCCTTTCGACTTATGAATGGAAAGAATCTTCACCGCATTCAACGTCTCATCGGCAAGAGGACTCTCCCCCTCATCCTCCATATCTTTCACCGCGGTGTGGAGACGCCGCACAAAACCAGCCACCCCGCCCCCTTCTTGCGCTTCGAAATCCCGGGCGGATTCTCGCAATTTCAGAAGATTCGCTACCGCCTGCTCCCCCTGGAATCCGGAAGCGGCATTCTCCAAAACAAAGGTCTGTTCGAAGAGATCATCCAAAAATTCAAAGGGAGTCATCCAGAGGGATTTTTCCCGGCTCTCCCGGAGCATCGCCCAGATATCCTCTACTTGGGGAAGGGGAGGCTCTTTCCGATAGTCTAGATCGTTGCGAATTTCATACAGAGTACGGTCATCCAACCCTCCAAAAGCAGATCGCAAAACTCCCGCAACAGCAATCAAGTCGTCTGGGCAAACAATCGCCTGCAGCAGATTGACAAACTCAACGATCTCCTGCAGTGCATAGAAGTGCTTTTCCCCTTCAACTACATAAGGAATATCTGCAGCACGAAGCTCTTCCAGGAGAATTGGAACATTGGTAAGCGCTTTCAGGAGAATGGCAACATCTCGATATGCGACTTTTGAATCTAAAATCCACCGTGCCATTTCCCGGGCCTCGGCAACCCGCGACTCATCGCTTTTCAGATCCCCCTCGCTATTCTCAAAAAGAAGGAGTTTTACCGGTGGTCCTTCCGGATGAACGGCAATAATTTCTTCATACGGAGGTTGAAGCCGTCCATTTTCAACAATCATTCGGGAAAAGATTTGGTTAACCGAATCGAGGATCCTTTCCTGGCTTCGGAAATTGGAACGAAGAACAACCGGCTTCCCTCCTTGCTGGAGGATCTGATCTTTCAACTGATCATACGCAACAATATCGGCGCCCCGAAAACTGTAAATCGATTGCTTCGGATCGCCCACAATAAACAACTTTCCCGGTTTCAGCTGAACTTTCGCCGCATCCTCAATAGGCCCACCCTCTTCCGAGAGGAAAAGGACAATCTCACACTGTACCGGGTCGGTATCCTGGAATTCGTCGACCAGGATAAAATCATATCGCGCTTGTAAATCCTTCCGAATCCCGGGAAAATCTCTACTGCGCAACAAATCCCGCACCTGCATCAAAAGGCCATCGAAAGAGACCCATCCTTCCCGCGTATAGAGATTTCGGAAATGTCGGGCAAATCGGGTCAGAAGAGAGAGAACGCTTTTAATCCCCCCCTCGTCCGAGTTCTTCCGTGCTAGAGCAAGAGGGATCGCTTTCTTTACAGCCGCCTTCGCCTGATCAACACCTGCACCCCACCCCTTGGTGGCTGTACTTGGCTTGAGAGCAAAGTCTCCCTCCCCCGTTTGGAGGAAATGAGCCAATTCGAGCAATTGAACGGTCAGTTTACTTTTGGTAGGGCCTTCGGAAGCCCACTGTTCTAACTCTTGAATGGTCTCTGTACAGATCTTCTTGAAAAATTTGCTTCCTCCGTGTCGGCTAAGAGATTCCAATGGAATATGAAAAGAAGAGAGTGCCCGAGCCGCGGCTTCCATTTCTGATAATTCGACCTTCCGAAGAACAGCCTTCCACTCCTCCCCTCGTGAGGAATCGAGGGCTAATTCACTTTCGAGCCACCGATCCCACTCCCTCAGAAAAATCTCATCAAACCGAGCCCCCTCATCCACCTGAAAGCGGGGATCGAGCCCCGCTTCAATAGGATATTCCCTCAGAACATGCGCACAAAAGCTATGAATGGTTCCGATCTCAGCCCGGTCGAGGTCATTTCGTGCCTTTTCGGCTCGAACAAGAACATCCGAAGCCCCACGACCTTCCCACCGATCCACATCTACATTTGAAAGTTCCTCTTCCAGACGAATCCGCATCTCATTTGCGGCCTTCTCGGTAAAGGTCATCATGAGAATCCGACGAACATCGACTCCACGAACGAGAAGCTGGGAGAGAACCTTGTCGATCAGAAGCGTCGTCTTCCCAGTCCCCGCCCCCGCCGTCACAGCCAGGCTGACCTCGGAAAGAAGAGCGTCTTCGCGAATGGAATGATCTTCAGGAATCACGTCTTTCCTCCCGCTCAATCCGGAGGCGTGTCGGCATATGACTCTTCCGACAGATCGCCCCGAAAGAACAATAATCGCAATGAGAGTCCGGTTGGATCGAGAAGCGCCCTTCACGAATGCGTTCTAGATATCCTTTCAGCAAAGACTCAAACTCAGGAATACGATCGGGAAAAGCCCCCGCAAGACTCTTTACCGAAGGGGTCCCTTCAATAAATCCGTACGCAGAGGAGGAAGCCTCCTGGTCGGCTTGCGGATACTCTTGGGAAACGAGAAGGTGGTAGATCGGAGGCTGAAGATAACTCCCTTTTTGGAAGACGCCGGTCTCCATTTTTGAAGAGTACCGACCACTCTTGGTCATCTTGTAGTCGATCACCCGAAACGCCTTCCCTCCTTCGAGAAGATCGATTCGATCTGCAATCCCAAGAAACCTCTGCCCCGCGATCTCTCCCTCCAGTTTGTGCTCAAAATGGGCTGGAACAAATTCACCCCGCGCTTTCCGATCGATCAGAAGATACGCTTTCAAAGAAGCGATCATCCGCTCTCGAACGACCGATGCGTAAATCGGAAATCGAACGGTACGTTGCTCCTCCAACTCCTTCCACGCATGATCAAGAGCCTCTTCAATCGAGAGAAAGTCTTTGAAATGGAAATAGAGCGCTCGGTGATAGACCGACCCTGCTTCGAGGGGAGCCAAAGACTCTTCCGACTCAGGTTCATCCAGAGGACCCAAACCCAAGACATACTTTGAGAAATATTGAAAAGGACATTGAACGAGTCGCTCCAATGATGTTGGAGAGATGCCCCTTTTTGAAATGGCTGTGAAAAACTCCTGCATATCCCCCGTATGCCCATCATAGGCAGAGGCCCGGCCAAAACCCTCGATCTTTTCATGGTACTGGGAGGCTCGCTCCAACCTTTGCAAAGGCCAGCCCCGTTCTTCGGCGAGGAAACGAATTCGGTCTCCCCCCTTGGGAGAAAAATGCTCCCGAACAGAAGCCTCGCGTGGGGTTAAGGGCATCCCCATCGACAACCGTTTGGCCGGTTGCCTCGGAACTTCTACAGGGTCAAAATCGAGAGGGAGCAAAAGCATGGAAGGGACTTGTACCTTTCCCTTCTCATCAGATCGCTTTCGGACAAGAACGGTTTCTTTCGAAGAGGAGAGAAGCAGAGTAAAGAGTAGTTTCTCCTCCGCATACCC
>CAYRLD010000105.1:0-7798 GCA_964424925.1 uncultured Planctomycetales bacterium | reverse complement strand
ACGAATCTCGATCACAAGTGCCCCTCTTGAAAAAAGAGAGAGCGGAAAAGAGCATCTTTCCGGATATCTCCATACAGAACGCGCCACCAAGGCGGACCTCGACCTTCCGGCTATTCAAGCAAGATGCACGGAAAAGGTAGAGGCGGGAGAAATCTATCGACAACTTGATGAGAGCGGCCTGTCCTACGGGACGAGTATGCTCAGCATTGTCGATGTGCAAAGAAACGACGAAGAATTGATCGCCCGCATCGAACCCCCACCGAGCGAACGACATAGAGGATATCTCGACCCGGCCATTCTCGATGGGGCGATGCAGTCGATTGGAGGCTTCTTTGTTGGAAGACATGCCGAAGCGGATGCCACATTCCTTGGCTTCGCGATTCGAAACGTATCGATCTTCGATCCTGCGCACGGCCCCTGTGTTGCGCATGTAAAATTGCGAACCGAACTACAACCTCAAGCGGAATCGATCCGTTGTGATGTCACGCTCGCAGCGCCGAGTGGAAGAATCCTCGTTCACTTTGAAGAGGTCTGCCTCAAGCGATTCCGCACCGGAAAAAGCCCCGTTCAACTCTATGCCCTGAGAAACAGATCGGAAGAAGGGTCGACAAAAACAATCTCCCGTAAAACCCCAACCCTCCTCGCTTACAATCCCCGTTGGGAAGCGGCTGTTCGAGAAGAGTTCCCCTCGAAAGCGGATGAATCCCACTTCTTACTCCTGGACCCATCGATCGACCAACTTCGGGCTCTTGCTCAAGATGTAATGCAAAAGGGGAAGACGAAAATCTCCCACTTTATGGTAGCCACCCGTCAGAATGAAATTTTTGCTTTCCTACGGGTTCTGTCACAGGAACAACCGGGCTGGCGTTGTCGAGGAATCAATCCCGGTCCGGGAACCCCCGAGGAAATAGCAAAACGAATCGCAGAAGAATGGAAAAGAGAAGATTCCCACTTTGAGGTCTCGTACGCTTCCGGGAAACGAACGTTCCCGGAATTACAAACGGTCCGTCCAAAAGAGAAAGAAACGATTCTTCGAGAAAATGGAGTCTACTGGATCACCGGAGGAACCGGTGGGATCGGACTGGCCATCGCAAGAAAACTCGCTTCTGATAAGAGGGCTCGTTTGGTCCTGACCAGTCGGAACCCCAAATTGGAGTCGAGTGTACTCGAGGAACTCCGAGCGGCAGGAGGAGACGTCCTTCTTCTCCCTGCCGATGTGACTCGGGAAGAGGAGATGAAACAGGTCGTCCAAAAAACCCTTTCACACTGGGGAGAGATAAACGGCGTGATCCATGCGGCCGGGATTCTCAATGATGAATTAATCCGGACGCGCTCGGCAAAGAGTGCCCAGAAAGTACTCGCGCCCAAGATGGCGGGAACAGACGCACTCCTTACATCAATCCAAGATCAGAAGGTCGACTTTGTCATCCTCTGCTCTTCCCTCGCCTCTCTCTTTGGAGGGGTCGGCCAATCCGACTATGCCGCCGGAAACGCGTATCTCAACCGGAAGGCGGAGGCCCAAGATCACATTCGCTCCATCCAATGGGGCCCCTGGAGTGGAGTCGGCATGGTGGCGGAAGAAAAGTATCAACACGCATTCCAAGAGCAAGGGATTACGCCCTTCGCCCCCGAACAAGGAGCCGAAGTCTTCCTGAGAGTTCTCTCCCTAGAAGAGCAGAATGTTGCGGCGATCCAGATCGACCCCGCGATCGGAGAAATATTCCGATCGAACTATAACCGGCTGACCCCAGAACCCACGCAAGAAGAAACGCCGAGCCAAACCTCCGATCTCTCCATTCATGATTTCATCCGAGACACTCTCGCCGAGAGACTCCGTTCCTCGATCGAAGAGATTGATCCGGAGATGCCATTCGCCAAAATGGGAGTCGACTCTCTCATGGCGGTGCAAATGGTCAAAAAGCTGGAGAAGACGTATGGTATCCGGCTCTATCCCACACTTCTTTTCGAATACCAGACCGTACAGGCTCTCGGGGACTACCTTGCGAAAGATATTCCTCAGGCACATCCGGCCCCGAGCCAACCACCGGAAAGGACCGAGAACCAGGATCAACGGCAACCGGTTCGAACGTTTCTCCTGGAACTTCTCTCCAAACGACTGCGGGTCCGTCCAGACGAGATCGACCCCTCCCTGCCTTTCTCAAAAATGGGGGTCGACTCTTTGATGGCGGTCCAAATGGTAAAAGCCCTCGAACGAACGTATGAGATCCGGCTTTATCCCACTCTTCTTTTTGAAATGAAAACCATCAACGAGTTGTCGAATCATCTGGAAAAAGAAGTTCCTTCCGCTCCCGAACCAATTCCCTCCCCTCCCCCGACACGCCCCGAAGAATTGCCAGAGAAACAGAACCAAAATGCGTGGGTCGTCGGAAAAGAAGAAGGTCTCTCTCTTTCTGGGATCACCTCAAGAGCATGCCGCGAAGGGGAAATTGAAGTCGACGTCCGAGCCATAGGGGTAAACTTTATCGACATTCTGGCGAGTGTCGGAATGCACCCCCAGATTAAAGAGGATCAATTTATCCCCGGACATGAAGTGGCCGGGGTTGTCACCAAGGTAGGCCCCAACACCTCTCCATTCCGTCCGGGTGATCGGGTGATGGCGGTTACTCCTTCAGGCGGATATGCAACCCGTACGATTATTCCTGCAGCCACCACAATGGCCCTCCCCGCAAACCTCACATTTGAAGAGGGAGCTTCGATTCTGATTACCGGGATCACCGCTGTGGCCTGTCTGGAACATTATGGAAGACTCCAACCCGGCGAGAAGATTCTGATTCAAGCGGCGGCTGGGGCGACGGGAATGGCGTGCGTTCAGTTGGCAAGCCACATAGGGGCCACGATTTTCGGAACGGCCAGTGCCCCGGAAAAACTCGCCCGGTTGAGATCCCTGGGAGTTTCCTACCCGATCAATTACAAGGATGTCGACTTTGCTCAGGAGATTCAAAGGATCACAGATTCGGCAGGGATCGATGTCGTTGTCGACTCCCTTTCCGGAGATGCGATCAAAAAGGGGCTCGACCTGCTCAGACCGGGAGGGCGCTTCATCGAGATCGGAGCCGCGGGGGTCGTTGAAGTTCCCGGAGTTGACCCGACAAAACTCTTCCTCAATAACCAGCAGTTCATGGCGGTCAACGTTATGCAGTTGAGTGAGAACCCCGTTCTTCTCGATCAGCTACGGAATCGCCTCTCCGAACTTCTCCGAGAAGGGATCCTCAAGCCTTCCATCGGACATCGGATTCCTTTTCATGAGGCCCAAAAAGCTCATCAGTTGATCCGGGAACGGAAAAATACGGGTAAAATTATTCTCCTCGTCTCTTCCGAGCAGAAAGAAGGGGCCCCTATGGAATCAAGAAATGACTAGACGAAAGATCGATCCAAAATGGTAACGGTTATTCCCTATACGAAAAACCGGGAAGTGATCTACGACATGCTCACCAGAGCGAAGAAGTTTCACTGCTCGGTGGGTGGCACATATGAATTCGACGTTACCGACCTTCTCGCGAAGGTTCGAAATGCGAAGCATGCCGGGAAAGATGTCTCCCTGATGGCCTGTATGGTGAAAGCGACCAGTCTCGTCATGGAACGTCACCCTCGCTTTAACCATCATATGTTTCACGGACTCTTTGGAAAAAAAGAAGTCTCCTTTGATCATATCAGTTGCAACATGGTCGTCGCTCGGCAAAACGATAAAGGGGAAAAGGTGATCTTCCCCCTCATCCTGAAAAACTCCCACCAAATGTCTTTGGAAGAGATCACGAAGGCGATCCATCACAACAGGACCGCCGATCTGGAGACGCTTCCCCAGATAAAAGCATTTGAGAAGATGAAAAAAATGCCCCGATTGGCTCTTCGCTGGTTCAGCTACAAAGTCCGCAGTGACCCGAAATTCTATGAAAAGTATTTCGGAACATTTGGACTCTCTTCGATGGTTCGGCGCGGATGGGGAGCAACAGCGGGCCATAGCCTATCGAACACAGGGTCCGCCTTCCTGCCCGGAACGATTCTCGAAAGGCCAACCGTCGTCGACGGAGAAATCCGAATCCGCAAGATCCTCTTCATGATGCTCCTCGTAGACCATTACATCCTCGACGGAATGGATATGCTGGAAGGGATGAAAACGATGCACGACCTCCTCGCTCACCCGGAAATGATGGGACTCGATTAACGAGGCATTTCCAGAATCACTTTCCGGATCCCCGCCTCTTCGGCCCTCTTAAAAGCCGCTTCGACCTTCACCAGAGGAAACCTCTCGTCAATCGTCTCTTCTGGGGCCAGATCCCCTTTTTCGAGAGCCGCAATTGCAGGAGCGAATGGCCCACATCGGGAACCGACAAGTGTAATTTCATCCACCACAACGGAGGCCAGACTGATCTCATGCTGATCGGTACAGGTCGTTTTCAAAACCACCGTCCCACGAGGCCGTACCCACCACAGGGCCTTCTCAAGCCCCTCCGGGGAACCGGACGCTTCGATAACAATATCGAAACTCTTTTCCGACCGGGACTTCCGATCAAAGGTTTCGATCCCATCGTTGCGGAGCGGTTCTAATTTTCGCTCATGCTTCCCCAAAACCGATACCTGAGCTCCCGTCTGGTGTAAGACCCGAGCACAAAGAGATCCAAGCCGTCCATCCCCAATCACCAGAACGGAGTCCCCAAGAAGAATCTCGACTTGCTCTAGGATTTCAAACGCCGCGGCGACCGGTTCGACAAAAACAGCTCGATCATCTGAAATGGTTTCGGGAACCACATGTAAATTCCGGTACGGTAAAGTAAGCAGTTCCGAAAAGGCTCCCGGCTGCTCTAGGATTCCGATCACCGAACGGCGTACGCAGTGACGCTCCATCTCTCGCTTACAAAGGTCACATTCCCGGCAGGAAATATTGATCTCAGAAACCACCCGTTGCCCGATCAACTCAGGTCGTTCGTCGCACGCTTCAACACGTCCCACAAACTCGTGCCCCGGGGTTCCTCGGAAATTCATGTACCCATTCTTCAGTTCGATATCGGTCGAACAGATACCGGCTTGTAGAACCCGAACAAGGGCTTCCCCTCTTCCAGGAACAGGGTCCGCCTTGTCCGCGAAAGAGACCCCCCCCTCGCCATCGAGCAATACCGTTATCATCTCTCCCGATCATACGGAAGAGAGCTTTCCGGGCAAAATGATTCTGGCTCTCGATCTCATTCGAAGGAACAATAAGAAAATGGCGAACGTTACCTGCCCCGAGTGCGATCTTCGTGTTCACCCACGTAACGGAGCTTGCCCTTCCTGTGGAACTTTGATTCAAAGGGAAAACGAACCTCTTCCCTCCTCTGAAATTCAACAGGAATTATTCTCGGCCAAGTCGATCCGTCGTACCCGGATGTGGCCGGCCACGCTCTTGGTCTTATTGGGAGGGCTTTCTCTCTGCGGTATCCTCGCCACCCTATTTCTCAGAGGGAACCCCCTCGTCCCGATGACCCCCCTCTTCTGGATCGTATTTCTCGCTTCGCTTCTCGGGATGATCAGTTACCTCTGGTACGTTCGTACCACCATCATTATCCGGAGAAATGAATCGGGAGAGACCAAATGCTATCTCGAGGATGTGGGCGGGAAAGTACGGAAGATGGAACTCCCTCTACAGACCAGACACTCCTGGTCGACGCATCCCTATCCCATCCTGGTGCTGGGACATCTATTGCGGGTTCCCAAACCGGTCCTGACTCTTTCCATCGAGGACCAGGAGGGACAGATTCTTTGCGCCTTCCAGGAAGAAGTCAGAACGGGAGAACCGATTCCCGAAGACTGGCCAGAAGAAGAAAGACCCCTTCCGAAGGAAGTCATATACGACTGCTTCCCTCTTCCCCGCTTCAATCTCCCTCTCTTGAAAAACACACTCGATCAGTCCCGCCCAAAGGAAGACCGATCATAAGTTCCGATCGAGGAACTATTGTGATAAGGTGACCGGATTCAATAATGACGGTGGGGTAAATCGGTGAAGAGTCGTGCATACAGAAGAAGAGGGAACCTGCGTAATGCGGGAGAAGGAATGTCCATCTTTGGAGGAGCCCTTCTCCTGACCGGCATTGCCCCCGGTATCGGACCGCTCTTCCCAGAATACTTTCTCACCTTCACGGTCCTACTTGGAATCCTTCTCTTACTCCTGGGCCTGGGCATTTCCCGGAGGTAACCGATGGAAGAACTCCGACAAAATCCGATCGTTCTCTGCATTCGAAATGAGGATCCCGACCGAGCCCTAGAAGGCGCTCGTGCTGCTTTAGATGGAGGGCTCCGGGTCATTGAGGTTACGCTCACGACCCCGAATGCACTCGCGATTATAGCGAAACTTTCCCAAGATCCGCGGGCGATCGTTGGCGCAGGAACCCTTCTTTCAGAAGAAGATCCCCAAAAGGTAGTGGAGGCAGGGGGTCGGTTTGGATTGTCCCCCGTTTGTGACCCAAAGGTGATGGAGTCTGCAAAAAAAGCTGGGCTCTTCTTTGCCCCCGGAACATCTACTCCTTCGGAGATTGTTCGGGCGCATCAACTCGGAGCGGAAGTGGTCAAAGTCTTTCCGATCGGTCCTTTGGGGGGACCCAACTTCATTCGCGCTGTCCGCGGGCCACTCCCCCATATCCCCCTCTTGCCCACGAATGGAGTCTCCCTCGAAAACCTATCCGAATATTTTGAAGCGGGAGTCTTTGCGGTCGGTGTAGGCCGGGAGGTTCTTGAACCCGAAGCGCTGCAAGCTCGAGATTACAAACAGATCTCGGAAAGAGCCGCCCAATTTGTCGCCGCGCTTCCGAAGTAACTTTCTTCTCCTCCCGGGGAACATCTTGGTATGATCTCTCCAACATGATAAGGGAGACCCATTATGCACGGCTTACTCTTTTTCCTTCTTAGCACCTTTGGCGCCCAGGATCCGGAAAGCCTGATCGATGATGCCCGGATTAAACGTTCATTAACGCGCGCACTCGCGGCCGCAGAAAAAAATCCTGAATACCAGAGTCTCGATTCTATGCTCAAGGAAACCCCAACAGAAAATGGTGACGTACAAACAATAGAACAATCCACCGAAACGTATTCATCGGATGCGCTCTACCAGAAGCTCCAAAAAAGCGCCCTGATTGTTGCCATTCAATACAAGTGCAATCGATGCACCCGGAAACATCTTCGAACCGCTTCCGCCTTTGCCATCGCCCCCGATGTCATCGCAACCAACCATCATGTCGTCGAAAAAGGGGGCTTTGCGGCCGTGGTTGTCGATTTTGAGGGCAAAGGTCATCCTTTTCGCGAAATTCTCCATACCGATGAAGGGGCTGATCTCGCAATTCTTCGAGTCGGGGGAGCACCTCTTACCCCCCTCCCCCTCTCCCGGTCTCTTCCGGCAACGGGAGAATCGGTCTATGTTCTGAGCCATCCGGCACAACACTTTTGGGTCTTTACACAAGGCTCGGTTTCGCGCGTAACGCATCGAAAAGGAAAAGGGATCGAGGTAAACGTCACAGCACCCTACGCACGCGGATCGAGTGGAGCCCCGATCGTAGACAAATTTGGAAATGTAGTGGCTGTGGTTAAATCGACACAATCCATCTATTCGGAGCCCCACAGTTCGGGGAAAGCTCCGGAAGGACAACTTCAGATGGTAATCCGCCAGACCGTCCCGGGGAGAAAAATTCGGACCCTTCTGGGATCCAAATAATGTGCTCCCCTCGGAGGAGTATTGCGGAGGAAGATCTCTTTGAGTATCGTCTTCGGCAATGAAAGCGAGATGGGCGACATTCCGAAACGAACAAGTTCGTAA
>CAYRLD010000104.1:2017-7816 GCA_964424925.1 uncultured Planctomycetales bacterium | reverse complement strand
GCCCTTTTTTTTCCGTTTGATGTACACCTCAAGCGCAGCCCTATGTAAAGGGTCTTCAGCGCACATTTGGAACGGCAGGGTGTAAGCCAGGAACTCATCCGTATCCAGCTTCATCAGGAAATTGTCTTTGCCCTTGTGCTGGTGATTTAATTCGGTCAGGTCCGGTGGAGCATGTAGCCCTCGCGTCAAATACCTGACCGCTAAAAGCAGGCTGATCTTTGTACGTAATATGAAGCTCTTGAGTCTCTGTTCTGATCGTAATTACCATCCATGCCGCGGAATTCAGCGTATACTTTCTCACCGGAAAACTCCCCATGCCTCCAGCGTATTTCTCGGGACAATCGCGGGCCTCGCTACGCTAACATCAGAGTTCTGAGCCCTCTTTAGGAAATAATCTTGCCGGAATAGTGACTATTCTCCCCCCCTTTTTGCGGCAAGGCACAAACCATCTCATTGACTTCCATGTGGGGTTCCCATCCAGCCCAATCAGAGCCCTTAATCGGCCAAACACGAGAAATCCTGAGGCCATAGATTGAAATATATACGAGACGTTCCTTCCGAATTTTCTCCCCTGCAAAGTGGGGGAGAGAAACTGGAGAATATAGTATCTTTCAATTGTATGTACAGGTCCCACAACCTCTTGTAGAGTTGCGTTTTGGGCAACGAAAAGGAGACTCTAATTTTATTTTCATTCTTCTCCTCGCATGACGACAGGGGTCACACAATAAACCCATCGTCCCAAGAAGCGGAGTCCTCACGCCCCCCTTCCAGAGTCGAGTCCGTTTGGAAAGCATCCAGATGGATTCTTCTCCACCCCTTTCACTTCCTTATGTGTCTGTCATTAAAAAGAATTCGCAAAGGAATAAGACTTCTCTACTTCGGAAAAACTCATGAAGTGGAAGTGCGTATGAATCAAATGGTCCCCTTCTTCTTCTGGACGCGCGTCAAAATGGCCCTTTTCAGACACTGGATCAATTCTCGAAAAAGGAGCTCTGAGGAAGCACTTCTCAAACGCGTGCGCCAATATAACGCACAGAAAAGAAATCGAAATGCAAAGGTGGTCTGTTATACGGCCATCTTTGGAAGCTACGATAGTCTTATCCAACCGGAGCATATCGTGGACGAGTGGGACTACGTCTGCTTTACCGACGAAGATGTGCCCGGCGAACATGTGTATGAAATACGTCGTTTCGAACCCGGATATGATTTTACCCGCCGGGCTCGATACATCAAAACACATCCCCACGAATTCTTCCCCAATTATGAATATTCCGTCTGGCTCGATTCAAATTTCATGATTCGAGGCCCTTTTCTTGAAAATTCAGTTCAAGACCGAATAAATCGGAATGTCCTGATTACAGGCTGTCCACACCCTCAGCGGACCTGCCTCTACGAAGAACTTGAATCATGCATCATGAGAGCAAAAGACGATGTGACCACCATGTCAAAGCAGGTGGAACAGTACCGTAAGGAGGGCATGCCCAGGAACTATGGATTGATCGAGACGAACATACTTATCCGAAAACATAACGATACCGACATGATCGCTTTTAATGAGGCCTGGTGGCGGGAGA
The DNA here is from genome assembly GCA_964424925.1 of uncultured Planctomycetales bacterium. Lineage (GTDB taxonomy): Bacteria > Planctomycetota > MHYJ01 > MHYJ01 > JACPRB01 > CAYRLD01. The sequence continues at coordinate 6,242 of CAYRLD010000104.1, read as the reverse complement.
TCCATCTGAATTCACGCCGGGATCAACTATCCATCATGTATATAATCTGGAAGAAAGGAATGGAGTACGAGTATTTGGATCTTCCGTCGGATCCACGTTACGACAAGGGTCAGGACTCTCTTCTCTATCAGCATATCGGAGTCAAAGACAAAACCAGAAGTGAATACTCCCAACCCGAGTTTGTAACCAGACCGCTCAATTCACCTCTATTTAAGAACATCCCATTTCTACCGGAACAGCTCGATCCATTCCGAAACAGGCGGGTTGATATTATTGTCTGTGTACATAATGCTCTTGAAGATGTAACTCGATGCCTGGATTCGGTCCTTTCTACACGGGAACCTCTACATCACCTGATCATCGTGGACGACGGATCAGAAAAGGAAACAAAAGATTATCTCGTTCTCATTGCGGGAGAACATACAGACGGGATCACTCTGATCCGACACGAAAAAGCAAAGGGGTACACACGATCCGCAAATGTGGGCCTCCGTGCCTCAGAAGCGCCCTTCATGATTCTCCTCAACAGTGACACCATTGTGTCGAAAAACTGGGCGCTGAAAATGGCACAAGTCGCAGAGAGTTCCCCGGAGATCGGATTTGTAGGCCCCTTATCAAACGCAGCCTCCTGGCAATCCGTTCCCAAGTTATTTGACCCGAAAAAGAATAACAACCCGTTGCCGGCCAACAAATTGCCCGCAGATCTAGATTCCCTTTGTGAACGCATTGGATATTTCCCAACATTCCCCCGGGCGTTCCTGATAAACGGATTCTGTTATGGGATAAAACGAACTTTGATTGAAAAGATAGGCTATCTCGACGAGAAAGCCTTTCCGGTCGGCTATGGAGAGGAGGATGATTTCTCGCTCCGGGCTTCCTCCGTAGGCTTCAGCGGTGCCATCGCAACGCACTGCTATGTATGGCACGCAAAGTCAAAAAGCTTTGGGACAAAAGAGCGGAGTCGTCTCGTCAAGATGGGGCAAGATAAGTTGAAGGCTCATCATGGCTTGGACCGCCTATTCAAATACATTCAAAGCATGAGAACCAATACGATCATGGAACATGTACGATTTCAATTCTCCGAAAAACTGGATCAGGATAACCCGCCGATTCTCCAGGAGGAAACGGCCCCTCAAAAGGCAATCGTCAAACAATGATGACCAATACGACGATTAAATGGAGACAGTTGCTCTATATCACCCTATTCAACTTTGTCATCAAGTACAGAAAGACCTTTCTTGGCCCTCTTTGGATCTTGGTCGGACCAACGGTCTTTATCAGTAGCCTGGGGATCCTCTTTTCGCGTGTCGGGAACGTTGATGCCGCAACACTGATCCCGCATCTCGCTGTGGGGTTGATTTGCTGGACATTAATCAATGGCTTTGTCACCTCAAGCACGACTGTTTTTCAACGGGCTCGCGCTCAAATCATGCAAGGGTCAATGAACCTGGCCAGTATCGTGGTAACGGAAGTCTTTACAACCACACTTCAATTTCTACACCAGGTAATCATCATTGTTGTGGTGTTTGTCGTTATGGGGACCAGCCTTTCCCTCTACTCCCTGATCAGCTTTGTAAGCCTCCTTCTTCTCATTGCAAACGGTTTCTGGCTTACCTATTTTTTCGGAATCATAGGGGTGCGTTACCGGGACCTTACGGAAATTATAACCCCGATAATGAGGATCGCATTCTTAGCGTCACCCATCATCTGGATCCCGCACACGGGAGAAGGACGCAGTTCCGTCATGACTGCATTCCTCACCTTCAATCCCTTCTACCACTTCCTTGAAATTGTTCGTGCTCCGCTTCTGGGGAATCCCATTGCCCCATTAAGTTGGATCGTCGTGCTTTCCATAACCGGGGTTGGTTTTACTTTAGCGTGGAGTTTTCAAAAACGATTTGCACATAAAATTCCGATGTGGGTTTGATGTATGTTTCGAAAGCAGAGTCACTGATGGCACAACCCCTTTTGGTCGCAAAAGATATCACCCTCCAAGTTCCCATTTTCCAGCCTAGCGAACGAAAGCTCCTGTCAAATCCATCCCGTTTCCTGGCCGATCTATATCTCTCCAGAACAATACGTGGAACCATTACCATCCTGAATAAGATTTCATTTACCTTGAGGCCGGGGGATCGACTTGGACTGATTGGAGTCAATGGTGCAGGGAAAAGCACCTTGCTTCGGATTCTTGCTGGTATTTACACCCAGAGTGCAGGCGAATTGGAAATCAATGGAAAAGTAAAAGGCTTGTTCGATATTACGATGGGAATGAACCCCGAGGCGACCGGCCTTGAGAATATCTACCTGCGGGGCTTCCAGATGGGCTTGAAGTTTAAAACAATAAAACAGTTGGTACCCGCGATCGTCGACTTCTCCGAACTGGCTGAATTCATCGAAAACCCCTTTAATACGTATTCCACAGGTATGCGTATGCGGTTGGCTTTCTCCATATCCACCATGGTGGAACCCGATATTCTTCTCCTAGACGAATGGATCGGTGCGGGGGATGCGGGTTTTCGCGCAAAGGTGGAAGGTCGCATGAACAGGTTAGTAGCGCAAAGCCGTGGTTTGGTATTGGCCAGCCATAACACGGAACTGATGAAAGGTCTTTGCACACACGGGCTGGTGCTCTCCAAGGGAAAGGCTGTTTTTTATGGGGCCCTCTCCGAAGCGCTCGACACCTATAATACGCAGCTAAAACCCAAGAAGAAGGTTGGAAACTGATTTCTCATCTTTAGATCTAGGACCACTCTAAAACAGAACCTAGAATCGAAATGAGGATTCCCTGCGACATGTCTAGTCTGATTTAAACATAGAATTCCTTGACCCCACAGGATGGGAAAGGATCGACACAAACCTTAAACCCAAACTGGTTCATTTCAAATCTGAAAATTAATCGAATGAATTTGAAATTGCAGTAGAAGTGTATCACTTATTTCGGTTACTGGTAGAAGAGCCTTATCACAAAGAGGCCATGACACAATTGGATCAGTATCGTATCAGGCTTACCGAAGAGTCTGCCCAAATAAAAAACAGATTGGCAAAGATCCAAGGGAGCCGGACTTGGAAGGTGGCCTCGATACTAAGACGGGCTGTCACCCCCTTCAAACGATTGTTCCGCTTGTAATTACGGACCTCCCAGATAAAAAACCGCTCTGGCAAGCAGCCCTCCCCCCAGGTATATGTGAACGTGACCCCTGTTCTGCAGTTTCATTTAAACTAAGGCCCGCTAAGGCATCAATGGCAATGCAGGTCGAAGGGGTTCTCCCATTCATCCCTTATCTGAAAATTCCATCCCGTTGATCCTTCCCATACCCAAAGGCTTTACCATCCTCACAGGGAATCAGGCTGAGGAGTTGGTCTCGTCCAGTTTTTCCTCGATCTTTTTGAACCGCGTCATCATTTCAGGAAGTTTCTCAAGAGCAAGGTTCATCCTGTGCATTCTCAAGGTCGGTCGTGCCGGCAGGCCGAAATAGACCTTCCCGGGTTCCGTGTCTTGCGCGATTCCGGATCCACCCAGAACGATGGATCCCCGGCTAACCCGCAGATGGTCTTTCACCGCAACGTTGCCGGACAACATCGATCCGTCCTCCATGACGACGGATCCCGCAAGACCAGACTGCCCCGCAATGTAGATAAACCGGCCGACCTGACAGTTGTGCGCGATATGAACCTGATCGTCGATCTTGGTCTGACATCCAATCGTGGTGCTCTCGATTGTCGCGCGGTCGATGGTGCAACAGGCCCCGATCTCGACATCATCCGCCACGATGACGTTCCCGATTTGAGGAACCTTGTACCGTTGGCCACCCTGGTCATGAAAACCGAAACCGTCGGCGCCGATGACGGTTCCCGCATGTATGATAACTCTCTTTCCGACCATGCAATGATGGCCGATGACAACGTTGGGATGGATGATCGAACCTTCATCGATCTCCGCGTGGGGCTCGATGACGACGCCGGAGGAAATCCGACATCCTTCCCGAATCACCGCCCCCTCCATTATAACCGCCCCAGGCATCACGACCGCATCCGGAGAAACCCGGGAGGAGGGATGGACAAGTGGATCTCCCGACTTCAGGCCCGCGTAATCGGGTGTATTGTCATAATGCTGCAAGAGCCTTATGAACGCCAGGCGCGCCTTCTTGTCGGGAGCGACCAAGGCCCGAGGAAAGTTGTCGGCTAGTGACTCCGTCGTGAGAACGGCCCCGTTCTCTGTGATCCG
>CAYRLD010000104.1:0-2007 GCA_964424925.1 uncultured Planctomycetales bacterium | reverse complement strand
CAATTCAACATCTTCCGGTTCTCGACGAAATACAGATGGTTGTCGGAGGGAGCCTGGTCGACCGGCAACCGCTCCAGGTCGCGCAACCTCTCGATCCGGTAGTCTCCGGGGCCTTTTGTTTCCAACTCAAGAACGTCGCCAAGTTCTTTTAATTCCATGTTTCCTCCTTGGGACTATCGTCCCCCTCGTGGGGACAAGCGGTATCGACCGTGATCCGCCCCCCCTCTTTACTCCGTCACCCCTCCACGTTCGGCGGGAAATTATAGCATGGGAATCCATACGGACAAGCGGTTGACATGAGCCCGGTTGGGGTTAGAAAGGTGGTGGACCTGAGGGGGATCCCCTTCCCTGAATACAGTGCCATGAGTTCTCAGAATCAAAGCAGTTTCAGGTGACCTGTGTGAGCAAGAATGTCGCGACGAGAACCTCAAGAATGGTATGATTCTGCGAACATCATTGAAGACCAAAGGAGCTCTCACGTGGAATCTTTCCTGTCTGACAACTGCCCTCCGATGGGCATCTACGAGACGTTGTACGCATTCAGAGACTCGTTCGGCAGCTTCATGGGCTCCGAAGGAACCCACCCATGGTCACAGGGATTCCCTCTGACGACTCCCCTGGAGAAGTTCGGGGGACCTTCCCTCCCCTCAAGCGTAGAGGTCACATGGGAAGATCGATTCTATCCCAAAGCATGGGGACATCCGGCGTTGCGCGACGCCATCGTCGAATATTACAACTCGCAATACGGCTCTCACATCACACCCGAGAACGTGATGGTCTTCGCCGGAGGCCGGCCCGGAATTTATACCGTTCTGGCCTTCCTGAAAGAGCATATCCAGGTACGGATCGGTAACATCGAATGGCCCGCCTACCTCGACATCATGGAACAGACCAACACCAACTACCAGATCGTCCCCTTTACCAAAGAGAACAACTTTCACCCGAAGAATGCAGAATACTTCGACCGCGCAGGGCTCAGTGCCGAGACCGGCCTGCTGCCGATCATCTCCAACCCTCAAAATCCATCCGGGCAGACCCGTTGCGGAGAGGAGTTGCGCGAACTGATTCAGATCGCCGAGCAGCCGGGCAACGGCGTCCTGCTCGATGAAGCGTACGAAATGTTCCACTCCCCTTCCGTGAGCGGAATCGAATTTGTAGAGGACCTCGACAACAGCAATGTATTCCTCGCCGGCGCCTGCACCAAGGGGCTGCAGTCCCCAGGGATCCGCATCGGTTGGATGATCGCCAGCAAGAAGAATGTAGAGACGATGTCAAACTACTCCAGTTTCGGCATGGGTGGTGTGAGTCATCCGTCGCAGCACTACGCCGTCAAGCTTCTCGACCCGGGTCGCGTCAAGCAGGCCCGCAAGGCGGTGGAAGAGCACTACAACTGGCAGCGCGAACGGTACGGGAAGGCATTCAAAGAGATGGGGCTCGGGGTCTATACCGGCAATGGTGGCTTCTACCACTGGCTCGAACTTCCCGAGGGGATGACGAGTGACGAGTTGAACAAACGGCTTTTCAAGCGCGGGGCCGCCATCCTGTGCGCCTCGGATTGCGACATGGCCCGTCCCCACTCGAAAGACCCCAGCTACGTGACGCCTTACGCGCGCTTCTTCCGCTTTTCTTTCGGACCGTTGCTTCCGGAGACGTTTGAATCCGACATCAAACTTTTCGGGGAGGTGCTCGAAGAGTACAGGGCCGATGTGGCGGGCACGAAATCAGGTGTCCGGTAGCCTGACGAAGCGGGGAGAGAGGGGCCGCGACCCGATCAGCAATTCGTCGTCGTATCCAGCGTTTTGGTGACACAATTGAGCAGGCACGGATGCTCCTCCTCGAGAAGCTTCCACTCTCGCTTCCCTACCTGTGCCAGGTTCCGGGGAAGCCCGAAACTGATCCGTGTAAGCGTATTACGACGGATCTCCAATCGAACCGCCTTCTTTTGTTTCATTTTCCTTTTGTCCCTGGAGGATGCACCCCGACTCCTTTTGTGCAAGGAGGAGGTAC
>CAYRLD010000103.1:0-7828 GCA_964424925.1 uncultured Planctomycetales bacterium | reverse complement strand
CCCCCCCCCCCCCCCCGCCCCCCCCCCCCCCCCCCCCCCCCCCCCCCCCCCCCCTCTACTCGATTCGGTTGATCAGATGACACCCGAAGATGTGATTGTTCTGGAGTTGTCGAGTTTTCAACTCGACCAGATGCGTGCTTTGAAGAAAAGTCCTTCCGTTGCGGCTCTTTTGAACCTTACTCCGAATCATCTCGACCGTCATGGCTCGATGGAAAATTATGTGGCAGCCAAAAAGCAGATCTTCTCTTTCCAGTCGGAGGGGGACTGGAAGGTGTTGAACGAAGATGATGGGGCTGTTATGGCGATGTCGAACGTCTCTTCCTCCTCTTCTCTCGTTTTTAGTCTGAAGTCAGGGGTGCGATCAGGGGCGCGTATCGAAGGGGAGTCGATTCGGGTTGTCCATGAGAAGGGGTCTTGGGTGGTCGATACTTCTGGGCGACGGATTCCCGGTCTATTTAATCTGCAGAATATGGCCGCGGCGGCGGCTATTTCCTTTGCGGTAACAGGGGGAGGGGATCTCTGGAGAAGAGCGGTGGAAGAGGTTTGCCAGACATTTCCGGGGGTTCCTCATCGGTTAGAGTTTGTTGGAGAGAAAGAGGGGGTTCGGTACTACAACGATTCGATTGCTACGAGTCCGGAGTCGACCATGGTTGCACTCGAAACGCTCCCCGGTCCGATCGTTCTTTTGGTTGGGGGGTATGACAAGAATCTCCCGATGAATATGGTAGCGGATGTGATTGTCAAAAAGGTTCGCGTGTTGGTTACGTACGGTCGAACCGGGCCACGTATTGCGGATCTTGTTGAAGGGCGGGGGCCCACGGTAATCCGAGAGGAGGGTTTTGAGGGGGCTCTTCGGTGTGCACGTGAGAATGCTTCGACAGGAGATACCGTTTTGCTCTCTCCCGCTTGCGCGAGTTATGATCTATTTCGAAATTTTGCCGAACGGGGCGATCAATTTCGTTCTTGGGTATCGGGGTTGTAGATCTTTTCCTAGAAGACGTAGGGGGATAGAATTCCACCGACATGGGATTGCTTGAAACATTTCGAATTCTCCGGACGGTTCCCGGTGCAGACATAAGAGGGTACTTGGAGGTCGCTCTTGTTGAGCCGTACGAGGAACTTCAGTTGATGGCATTCGAACTTCTTCTAGAGCAGAAGAATTATGATTCCCCTGAAATAATTGTTCGAAATTATACGGCACTACTCCCTTCTCTTCGAAGACGGATTCTAGAGCGGAAGCGAGACTTTCTTCCTGTGGCACGGGAACAAACCCGTCGTGGGTCTGAAAAGGCGAGGGAGAATGCGTACCGGTTGATTGAGGAGATTGGGGAAGGGGAGGTGACAAAGCTTCTTTCCGAGGGTGTGAGAGATACCTCTCCTTCTGTCCGGGCGAATTCGGCTGAGGCGCTTGAAAAGGTTGCTCTGCGGTACCATTACCATCTGGTCAATTACGGGGCGCGAAAAGATCCGGAGAGTAAACGGTTCCTCGATGAGAATCAGCAAGTTCTTTCGCAGGCGATCGAAGGGATTCTGCTTTCCTATGGGATTCATCGTAAGAGTGTCTTTATCGATATTGTCATTGAGTCGGGGGCTCAATATTATTCGATCGTGGCGGATGTGATTTTGGCGAGAACCAATTCCCCGCTCTACGATGCTTTTCGACGTTCTATGAATGCCGCAACCTCCGCTTCGGCGATGAGGCTTCTTTTTCGGCTTCTTCAGGAGTCCGAGGAACGGTTACGTTTGGTCGGGGAGCGGATTGCTTCGGCCCGGAGGGATCCTGCTTTCCTGATTGGGTTGGCCACGCATTTTGAGAAGCTTTCTCCGGAAAGCTTTATCAATCTGGCAAAGCAGACTCGTGATGTTCCCTGGTGGGGGGCGATCGAAAGAAACCCGGAAGTGGAACCGAAAATTATACAGAAGCTGGTAGAATTTTTGGCTCACTCTTCTGTTCCTGCTGTCGAGCGGGACGAGAGGTTGATCTCCCTCTTGTTGAATCCTTCTGCGGAAGTTCGTCAGGTGATTCTCCATCTCCTGCACGATATTCGTTCTGAAAAAATTCTCTCTGTGGCGGTGCAATTGTTACGTGATCGAGAGGAGAGGGTAAGTGAAGCCGCAGCGTTCGTCGTTCAAGATTTGGATCCCAATAATATGGTAGAGATTTTTAGTCCCTTTCTCTCTTCTTCGCATGAAGGCCTTCGGAAAATTGCTGGAGATGTTGTTGGGGGTGTTAGTTTCGATCGATACTTTGCCTCGTTCGACTCTCTCGATCGGACGACGCAATCTCTTGCGGGGAAGGCGATCACTAAAATTGATGATGGAATGTCCCGTCGTCTTCGGGCTGAGATTCAATCTCTCGAATCGAACCGGCGAATCAAAGCGCTAAAGATCGCGCGGGCGACCGAGGTGACGGAAGAGTTGCAGCCTCTTTTGAATGAGCTTCTCGGAGACCCGGATCGGCGTGTTCGGGCTACCGTGATCCGGATGGTAGAGTTGTCGGGAAATCTTGGGGCGATGAAGTTGGTTGCGTCTTCCTTACGGGATCCAGATCGGCGGGTACGTGCGAATGCGGTGGAGGCGTTTGAGTCGGTAGGGGATGAACGGTTTATCCAGGTGCTTCTTCCTCTCCAAGAGGATCCGGATAATCGAGTTCGAGCCAACACCCTAAAAGCCCTCTGGACCATGGGATACCCGGAAGCGGAATCTCAATTAAAAGAAATGTTGTCTCATTCAGAAGAGATGATGCGTCTTTCAGCGGTTTGGGCGTTGGGGGAAGTCGAGATATCTACGCGACGTTCCTGGTTAGAAGAACAGTTACGGAAAGAGCCGAATGAGCGTGTGCGTAAAAAAATAGAAATGGTTTTAAGGCGGATCCTATCCAAAGGGGGGGGCGCTTGATTTTCTTTCAGGTGAAAATTTGGGACAAAATTACCAGTGGGGCGGACGGGCAGGTTTCCCCCGGTAATCTCATTCTTCTTGTCATTTTTCTCATCCTTGTCGTTCTGGCCGCCATTTTTCTTTTCTATAAATGGAGAAATTCGCCAGAGATGAAGGCGAAGCGTCTGCAACGCTTCTGGTTTAATGAGGTCGGTTCGGTTAATGGACTCTCTTCGGCGGAGCTTGGGTTTATTTGGAAGATTGCGCAGGAGGCGGGGTTGGATGACCCTATGGAGATCTATTTTCGTCGGTCGGTGTTTGAAGAAAGAATTGGAATGACGGCGGCGAATTCAGAGCAGGTTTCGCATATGCGATCTCAGTTGTTTTACCCGTAGTTTTTTTTGTGGGCATCTCTATATAACAAAGTATATTGAATATTATGCGGTATATAATTTTATTTCTATGTACGCTTGGATGTGGTCGGTCGCAAGAGGAGGTAATGGTTTTTGTTGCCGCCAGCGCGGAAGAAGTGGTTCGCGAAGCCGCCCTCTCTTTCGAAGAAAAGGAGGGGGTTCGAGTTCTTGTCCATGCGAGTGGTTCGACTCGTTTGCGGACACAGATTCTTCGTGGGGCTCCGGCAGATCTGTATGTGGCCGCCGGTCCGATTGACCTCCCGGGCCGGGTAGAAGTGGTTGCGGTTAATCGGATGGTGGCGGTGGTGCCGGTGAATAGTGGGGAAGGGGATTGGCGTCAGGCGAAAAAGATCGCGCTGGCTGACCCTGACTTGGCTCCTGCGGGGGTCTATGCCCGACGCATTTTGGAAAGAGAGGGGTATCAGGGGGAATGGATCTACGGGGGGCACGTTCGTGCGGTACTGGCTTATGTAGAGCTTGGTCTTGTGGATGTTGGATTTGTCTACCGCTCGGATGTTTCGGATCGAGTTCGCGTGGTCGCCTCCTTTTCCGACCTTGTTGAGTATGAAGCGATGTCTCTTTCGGATCGAGAGAGCGCGCGCCTCTTCCTCTCCTTTCTTATAGAGAATCGAAACCTCTTCCGGGAAAAGGGGTTTGAATGATTGAGGCTCTGGTTCTGACCCTTCGGGTCGCGATCGTTGCGGTCGTTCTGGGACTTTTGCCCGGAGTCCTTTTGGGGGTCTGGTTTGCGCGCTCGAAATCTCCTTTTGTTCTGGGAGTCGAGGCTCTCGTAATGGCTCCTCTTGTTCTGCCTCCCGTTGCCACCGGTCTGGTACTTCTGATCGCCTTCTCTCATCTTCCTTATCTTCAATCTCTCCCTTTCACTTGGTGGGCGGCATCTGTGGCGGCGGCGGTGATGGCTCTTCCTTTGATTGTTTCAAGCGTCCGAACGGCAGTTCGAGGGGTTGATCCTGAATTGGAGGCGGTGGCCCGAACTCTCGGAGCGGGACCTTTTCGGGTTCTCCGTTCCATTACGCTTCCCCTCTCTTGGCGCGGGATTGTTGCCGGGGGGCTTCTCGCCTTCTGTAAAGCGATTGGAGAATTTGGAGCAACGATGGTAGTGGCCGGAAATATTCCCGGCCGGACACGAACCTTGGCGTTGGGGATCTATACCTATTCGGAAACAGGGCAAGACCAAATGGCGATGGTTTTTGTGGGTGCCTCTGCCTTACTCGCTTTTGCGATCTTGCTTCTTGCCCGGAGGATTGATCGTGCTTAACGTAGAGATCGATCTTGTGCGGGGAGAATTTCATCTTCAGGTAGAGGTCGAATTAAAGGGGCCGGTGACCGCAATTTGCGGGATTTCGGGAAGTGGAAAAACCTCCCTTCTTCAATCGATCGCGGGGCTTCTCCCGTCTCGAAAACTCGTTCTTCGAGGAAAGGAATTGGCATCTTTGCCTCCCCATCGGAGAGGCATCGGATTTGTTCCTCAAGGGGACTCTCTTTTCCCTCATCTCTCCGTTCGGGAGAATCTGGAGTACGGAGGAAAGTGGCGATTCGATGAAGTTATCTCTGTTTTGGAAGTTTCGCATCTTCTGTCTCGAAAACCCCTTTCTCTTTCCGGCGGAGAGCGGCGTCGCGTTGCGGTTGGACGAGCCCTCTGTGCCGAGCCGTCACTACTTCTTCTTGATGAACCTCTTACCGGCCTTGATCTGCCTCTGAAAGAGAGGGTGCTTTCCTATCTCTCCCGGATTTATAGAGAGTTTTCTCTTCCGGTTCTTTACGTCTCACATCAACCGGAAGAGATTCTGGAAGTGGCACAGGAAGGGGTTCTTCTGGAGAAAGGGAAGGTTATACAGGTGGGGAATCCTCTCGAAGTATTGGACCAATTGGACGGAGGGGATTATCGAAACTTCTATTCTCTTTCTTGTCCCAGGGAAGGACGGGAGGTCTCTCTGGGAGGACAGATGGTGAAACTTCCCTCCCCCGTTTCGGGTCGGGTGGAACTGTCGATTCGTGCGCAAGATGTCCTGTTGGCGATTCAAAAACCGGAGGGACTCAGTGCTCGCAATATTATGCAAGGGTGTGTTCAAGAAGTCCGCTTTTGTGGAGATCTCTGTCTGGTGACCGTCGATATTGGGGTTCCCCTTGTCAGTGCCATTACTCCAGAAGCGAGGGAGGCTCTTGAGATTCAAACCGGGAATCGGATTTTTTGTACCGTGAAGGCGACATCGATTCGGAGGGTATATGGCGAAGATTCCTGAGAGAAATCGGTATGAGGGAACGTTGATCGAACCGGGATGTCTGCGAGTGGGTCGGGTCATTCTGGTGGTTCCCCCTTGGCGGAAAAAGCGGGGGAAGGTCGCCATTTCGATTCGACCGAACGACTTAATTCTCTCCCTCGATCATCCCGGGAGAACGAGCGCACGTAATATTCTTCCGGGTCATGTCCATTCTATAGAACGGTTTCCCGATGGGGCTCTGGTTCGTGTCGATGCTGGATTTTCCTTATGGGCTCGAGTGACTGGTGCGGCCGTAAAAGAGTTGCGCCTTCGGAAAGGGTCTCCGGTCTTTGTCCTACTGAAGGCGGTAGCGATTGAACTCGAAGAAGGGGCGGCGTCGGGGGATCTGGAAGTGGAAGTGCGGGTCCGGGGAAAGGGTGGGGTCGTTTCTGCGGATCGAATTCGGTTTATACGAGAAGTTGGCCATCTTGGATCGATTGCGGCCGCGGCACGTTCTTTTGGGGTTACGTACCGAACTGCGTGGCTCTGGGTCGATCGAGCAAATACGGACTGGGGAAGGCCCCTTGTCGCACGGGTGACCTCCGGAGGGGCGGCGTTGACCGGAGAGGGGCGGCGACTTTTAGAGCGGGTGGAAAAGCGAGAACGAGAGATCCGTCAATTGGGAAAATAGAAGATTGCTCTTTCCCCTTCTCCTCCTTACAATTCCCCCGCATGGCTCCCAATGCCCTCCAAAAAGAACACCAGGATCTTTGTCGCCGGATTGATTACCACAATCACCGGTACCATGTTCTATCTGATCCCGAGATTTCGGATGCAGAGTACGATCGCCTTCTCCGGCGTCTCGAAGAGATTGAATCAGAACACCCTGACTTTGTTACGCCCAATTCGCCTACGCAGAAAGTGGGGGGAGAAGCGATCTCTCGGTTTGTCAAGGCGGAGCATGTTGTGCCGATGTTGAGTCTCGAAAAGGCGTATGAAGAGTCTGAGGTAGAGGATTGGGACGCACGAATGTCCCGGGATCTTGGATCTCCTGTAGAGGGTGGTTTTACGGTAGAACCGAAGCTCGATGGAGACTCTCTGGAACTTCTCTATGAAAAAGGGATTCTGGTTCGGGCGTCCACGCGCGGGGATGGACGTGTTGGAGAGGATGTAACGCATACCGTCAGGACCATTCGTTCGGTTCCCCTTCGTCTCTCTGAGAAAGCTCCAGACCTTATTGAAGTTCGGGGGGAAGCTTTTCTTCGAATCGACGACTTTCGAGAACTCAATCGTCGCCTGGTAGAGGCGGGGGAGACCCCTTTCGCTAATCCGCGAAATTGCACAAGTGGCTCGATAAAACAACTCGATCCAAAAGTAACCCAAAAGCGCCCGCTTCGTTTTGCGGCGTACGCCCTCGGCCGCTGCGAAGGAAAAAAATTTACGACTCATTCTGCTTCGATCAATTTTCTTCGAGAGTTGGGGGTTCCAGTTGTAGACGATCTTGTCGAAGTCGATTCGATCGGAAAGGTTCAGAAATATTTTCAGGAGATGGTCGAGAAGAGGGAAACGCTTCCCTACGAAATCGACGGGATTGTCATTAAAGTGGACCACCTGGCAACCCGCAATGCGTTGGGAACGCGTGCAAAAAGTCCTCGTTGGGCGATCGCCTATAAATTCCCCTCTCGCGAAGAGGTAACGGAAGTGATCGGGGTTGATTGGCAAGTGGGACGAACCGGGAAACTAACGCCAGTGGCTCGACTGAAACCTATTCCGATCGGGGGGGTGACCGTTTCCAATGCTACGCTTCATAACGTTGCACAGATCGAACGTCTCGACGTTCGAGTGGGTGATTTTATTGTCGTGACTCGATCGGGAGATGTGATTCCTTATGTTGTAAAAGTTCTCTCTTCTCGCCGACCCGCCACGGCCCAGAAAATTGTTCTTCCCAAAGTTTGTCCTGTTTGTGGTTCGAATACGACTCGCACGGAAACGGATTTCTGGTGTGAGAATGTCCTCGCTTGTCCCGAGCAGCTAAAAGGAGCAATTAAGCATTTCTGTTCCCGGGGGGCGATGAATATCGAAGGGGTGGGGCGGGAATGGGTCGACATCCTCGTCGATAAGGGGATTCTGGCGTCGGTTGCGGATCTATACAGTCTCCAGAAAGAGGTTCTTCTTGCCCTGGATCGCATGGGAGAGAAGCTTGCGGGGAATATGCTCGAAGCGATCGAGCGGTCGAAAAAAACGACCCTGGCGAGACTGATCTATGGATTGGGAATTCGGCAGGTAGGGGAGGCAACGGCGGGAGCTCTTGCGGAG
>CAYRLD010000102.1:0-7843 GCA_964424925.1 uncultured Planctomycetales bacterium | reverse complement strand
AACAAAGAAGAGATGTACATTTTCAGCGGCCTGAATTAAATCCATATGCCCTTTGAGGGGAGCCAACCGGGACAGAACACCAATCACTTTGGTATCCCGAGGAAGATTCCATCGTTCCCGAGCCAGGACCTTGTCGTATGTTTGGAGAAAAGATTCCATCTCCATACCGCTTCGTACGACGGAGTAATCTTCCGCCTTCCCTACTCCAGCCGCAATTGCCTTTTCCCTCATCACCTCCCCAACACAAATTAGGTGGTCACACCAAGAAGCCGCCCGCCGTTCACAGGCCCGATAAAAGTGGTGCAAAATTCTCCCCTGATATTCATGAAAAGGGAGCCCATGGATCGTATGGACAATGGTGGAAACATTCTCCTTCCGAGCCGCCCTTCGCCCTAATATCCCGGCCTTGCTCGAATGGGTATGAACAATATCCGGCTGATCGGTACGAATAATCTTTCGGAGGGAACGATACGCTTTCCAATCATTCCACGGAGAGATTTCGCGGCAAAGCGAGTTTAATTCGACTACCCGATACCCCCCGGATCTCGCGCGACTCAATAACTCGCCTTCCGCCCCCAAAGCCGGTCCGGTAACGAGCGTTACCTCATGACCCCGTTTGTGTAACCCCTCACAAGTAAGAAGGGTATTTTCCTGAGCACCACCAAGGATAAGACGTGTAATGTAATGGTGAATGCGCAACGGCATAGATCAGGATTTCCCCGTTGTGGGATAGAGAACTTCGACCAACATCAGGCCTCGGGCATGTACATTGGGCCCCGCTTTTTGCCGATCCTTCGCGACTACGACTTTTTTTATCCAATCCGGAGGCTGGGTCCCGAAGCCGACAAGAAGAAGACTTCCGACCATCGCGCGAACCTGGTTATACAAGAACCCGTTCCCCGTAACCGTAAAATGGATCTCATCACCGACCTGGGTAACTTCGAAAATACGAATGGTCCGAACCGTTTCTTTCTTCTTGGACATATCCGATCCAAAAGAGCGGAAATCATGAGTTCCCACAAGATGACGAGCCCCTTTCGCCATCTTTTCTACATCCAGAGGGGGTTTCACCAGGTGCGTAAAGTTATTCCGTATCGCACTTCTTGCGGGACGATTTAAAATGGAATAACGATAGGTTTTCTCATGAGCATCAAACTGAGAATGAAATTCGAGAGGAACCTCTTCTACATCCAGAATTGAAATCTCATCCTGTAAAAGAGAGTTGAGGGCGAGAACCCATTTCCGGCAAGAGAGTTTGGACGTCGTATGAAAATTTGCCACCTGTCCGAGGGCATGAACACCCGCATCCGTCCGCCCCGCCCCAAAGATGACCACTCGTTTCCCAATAACCTCTTCTACCGCTTTCTGGATCTCCCCCTGAATCGTCTTCTTATTCTTTTGGATCTGCCATCCGAAAAAAGGGGTTCCATCGTATTCAATCGTGAGCCTTAGATTTCGTTTCTTCATCATACAACTCAGGAAATCAGCTTTTCTGCAATCTGTACGGCATTGAGAGCGGCCCCTTTCCTGATGTTATCGGCCACAACCCACAGATGAAGTCCATGGGCTACCGTTGGGTCTTTTCGAACCCGACCGATAAAGACTTCGGGACGGCCATCAATTTCTGCAGGCGTAGGAAGATCCTCCGGTGATTCACATAGAACAACTCCAGGAGCCGACCGGAACAACGCAAGAGCTTCCTTTACGGAGATCTCTTTTTCGGTCTCCACATTAATACTTTCGCAATGCCCGTTTCGAACGGGAATCCGAACACAAGTGGGAGCGACCTGAATCGATGAATCGGAAAAGATCTTTTTTGTCTCCGCGATCATTTTGAATTCTTCCCCAGTATATCCGCTTTCCAGGAAAGCATCCTTCGAGTGTGGAATTTGGGCCACTGCGTTATAGGCCATGGGACGAGAAAAAATCTCATTTCGAGAGAACCCATCTTTCAAAACAGAATCTCGAATCTGACCATCAAACTCATCAAGAGCAAGCCCCCCCGCACCGGAGATGGCTTGGTAGGTGGAAACAACCACTCTTTTCACTTTTGCCGCATCGTGCAAAGGCTTCAGTGCAACCACCATTTGAATCGTGGAACAATTTGGGTTGGCAATAATACCCTGAACCCCTTCAAGAGCTTCCGGATTAACCTCGGGAACGACGAGCGGAATCTTAGGATCCATTCGCCAGGCGCTCGAATTATCGATCACCGTGGCTCCCTTTTCAGCAAATAGAGGGGCATACTCTTTCGAGAGAGTGCCCCCCGCACTGAAAAATGCAAAATCTACTTTCTCAATATTCTCAGGGGTGAGGCCAAAAATCCGATACGGTTTATTCCGGAAATGGATAACCTTCCCTTCCGATCGTGGACTTGCATATAGGAAAAGTTCTCCGACCGGGAAATTCCGACTCTCTAAACTTTCGAGGAAAATAGATCCGACAGCCCCCGTGGCACCGACGATCGCCACTCGATATTGATTCATGAATTACACTCGCTTCCAAGTATGGTTGGTGAAATTAGGATTTGCGGTAATCGCCGCTCTTCCCGCCCCTCTTTTCGAGAAGGGCAATTCTATGAATCTCCATGCCCCTGTCAACAGCCTTGCACATATCGTACACCGTGAGAGAGGCGACGGTCACCGCCGTCAATGCTTCCATCTCCACACCCGTCCGGTCAACGCTTTCGACAGTCCCCGTTATCTCAAGGGTCTCTCCAAGAGAGAATTCGATTTGGATATTGGTTAAGGCGAGAGGGTGACATAGAGGGATAAGATCCGATGTCTTTTTCGCCGCCTGAATCCCGGCAATTCTAGCCGTTTCCAGCACCGCGCCCTTTTCGATGCGCCCCTCCCGGATCCGGTCTAACGTAGACGCCTGGGCATGAATCGAGGCCGAAGCGACCGCGATGCGATGGCTCTTTTCTTTCCCGCCCACATCGACCATTCGAGCCCCTTCAGGACCTATGTGGGAAAATTCAGTGCTCATATACGCAGTATACGTTCTGAGGGAAGATCAGGGAACGACCGTGAAAGGAATATTCTTCTTCCAGTCTGGCCATCGATGAATATCGAGATGAAGAACCACTTCCCATGCGATCGTATTCGCCGGAGCGGAAAAAGTTGCGAGGCCATTTTCTGGCAGAGGAAGAACCGATTCGAAACGGGTCTCCTTCCCGGCAGGAACTTCTCCCTGCCCCGCGAGAGCCACCCGATTCTCGAAAAATTTATTGTTGTGGGTTGTTTGGTGTTTTCCACTACCACTTACAGCTATTTCCGTCCCCCGCACCGTCGCGGTAACATGATTAAAACGAATCGAAGATCGGGGGGTAAAAGCAAGGGTACAGACAAGCGGCTCTCCAATACGAACGACATTGGGCTCTACTGAAACTTTGAAATCCCCTAATTTCCGGGCCGCAAGCCGGTTGCGAATCCCAAAGAAGAGCAGTAAAAGCCCGATAAATATGAGACCGGCCGAAATTAGCTCCTGAACATCAAATAAGATTTCACCGTAGTCCATAAAAAGGAAAAGAGTCGGAAGAAGAAGAGACAGTCCCACCCCAATCGAAATCCCCCCCAGAAGCGAAAGGCACCCTCCCCCATGCAACGTAGAAAGATCGAGTGTCGTGGGGGCATAATTGGGCCCAAGATCGACATGGGATACCGGGCCCGGAATCAAACCAAAAGCTCGCTCCGATTTAGGATCGAGGGCCCACGGAATATCAGCCCGAGCCTCGAGACACCAATGTACATTGACCAGTTTGCCTTGTTGTGTGACCGGTCCGGGAGGAGCTTCGAATTCAAAAGGATAGGTATGTTCACTGCCGGCCTTCCACTCTCCCGTAAAGAGAACCATATCCGTCCGCCCCCCGGTCGTCCGATTGCCCCGGCCCGACGTCCTCCATTCCCTTCGAAGTCTCAATTTCTTACAAGAGACATCCTTATCGACCAGGATCAAGACCTTCCCGGTGACCATCTCCCCCATGGCATAGACTCCATTGGGACGATCCAGAATTAATTGAACGGTACATTTTGCCATAAGTCGATCTTGAGAATATAGGGGGACCCCAAAGTCCGTCAATGGTTTCACGTCGACAAGACTTGCGCCCCCCTCCCTCTTCATCCTATAATGGCCCCTATGACGCAACGCGTCAAATGGTGGGGATGGGGAAACCCCTCCCGACATCTGGAACTCAAATCCGACTTCCAAAACTATCTGTTTGATCGTTTGAACATTTCGGATCGAGAACAAGAGTCTGCCCGAACGATCCCTGAAATCACCCCTCCCAACCCAGAGGTAGCCAAGTCTCTCTCTGGTTCACAAGAGGACATGGATCGATTGATTCACGCAGCCGGAAAATCTTATGTTGATCTCGTCCGCATGCGAAAATCCAAAATTGATCTAGCTCCGGATGCGGTTGTGTGGCCCGAATCGGTAGAAGATCTCGAAAGGATTTTTCAAGTCAGCAAAAAAGAAGACTGGGCGGTCGTCCCCTTTGGGGGAGGAACGAGTGTTCTTCGTGGGGTCGAACCGGTTACCGGAACAAAAAAAGGGGTCGCAACCGTTAACCTGACCAAATTGAACAAAATCCTCTCCCTCGATAAAACTTCCAATACCGCACATATCCAAGCGGGAATATTTGGCCCCGCTTTGGAGAGATACCTATCTTCGGAAGGATTTGAATTAGGCCACTACCCACAATCTTTTGAATATTCAACGTTGGGGGGATGGATTGCGGCTCGATCTGCTGGACAGAATTCGACCGGGTATGGCCGGATTGATGACCTTGTCGTTTCTTTAAGAGCCATCACCCCGGAAGGAGAAATCGTTACTCGCGAAGTTCCCTCCTCGGCAACCGGTCCCGAAATGGAAGAAGTTCTCATCGGTTCGGAAGGAACGCTCGGAATCATTACCGATGCCGTGATGCGGATTCATGAAAAACCGGACAGGATCTTTTATGCGTCTTACCTCTGCACTACTTTTTCCGAAGGAATCGACGTATTGAGAGGCCTTGCACAAAAGGGCCCGGTCCCTACGATTGCCCGGCTTTCTGACGAACCCGAAACAGAACTCTCTTTCAAACAAGCCGGAGCGGACTCGAAACTTGGATTCAAGCTTTTGAAAATGTTGGGAAAAAGAGCGTACGTAGAAAAGGGAGCGCACCTTCTGCTTGGATATGAAGACCAATACCTTTCGACGATCGGAGAATCCCTTCGAAAAGGAGATTTGATCAAAATTGGAAAATCACCGGGGGAAAAGTGGGAAAAGACAAGATTCGACCTTCCCTACTTCCGAGATACGCTGATGGACTATGGCATCCTCGTGGAAACGCTGGAGACGGCAACGACCTGGTCAAAATTGAAAACCCTTTACCAGAACGTTCGACTAGCCCTTCAAGAAGCGATCCCAAACGCTCTCGTTCTGACTCATGTTTCTCATATTTATCCAGAAGGAGCCTCTCTCTATTTCACCTTTATTGCCGATGCAAAAGGAAAGGAAATGGAAACATGGAAGAGAGGCAAAGAAGCGGCCAACAAAGCCATCCTCTCCAACGGAGGAACCATGAGCCATCACCATGGGGTCGGAATGGATCACGTAGAAGGTCTTCAGGAAGAAAGAGGTCCTTTGCAGATGAAAATGCTTCGATCCATGAAAAAGACTCTCGATCCAGATGGAATCTTAAACCCAGGAAAGTTGATCCCCGATGCTCTCTCATAAAACACGAAAAGAAAACCTTTCGAAGATGGCGAAAGACCGGTTCGACCTTCTCATCATTGGAGGGGGGATTACGGGCGCGGGAATCGCTCTGGATGCAGCCGCTCGAGGATTAAAAACCGCACTTATTGAGAAATCTGATTTTTCCTCCGGGACCTCAAGTAAATCCTCCAAACTCATTCATGGAGGCCTTCGCTACCTGAAACAATTGCAGTTTAAGGTGACCCTGGAAGCTTCTCGGGAAAAGAATCAGCTGAAACAACTCGCTCCCCACCTTGTAGAAGATCTTCCCTTTCTCTTTCCGGTAACCTCTGGCATCGCGGGCCGGACGGCGGTCAATGCAGGGCTCTGGATCTATGACCTCGCCGCTGGGCTTCCCCGGGGGATGGTTCATAAAAAGATTTCGAAAGAGAATACGCTTCGATATCTTCCCGGACTAAATCAAGAACGGTTAAAAGGCGGGTACATCTACTACGATGCCAAAGCGGATGATTGCCGGTTGGTCATTCATGTTCTGAAAAAGGCAGCCGAGCATGGGGCGTGTATCGCCAATTATACTCGGTTAGATTCCTTCAAAGATGATCACACGGTAAAAGCATCTACCGAAGACGGTAAAATTACGATCAAGGCAGACCGAATCGTCAACGCGACAGGCGTCTGGGTCGATGAAATTCTTCATAAGCATAATCCAGAAACACCAAAACTCGTTCGACCTTCCAAAGGAATCCATATCGTCCTTTCCCGTGAACGACTTCCCATGGAAGGCGCCGTGATTCTTCAAGCGCCTGAAGATGGGCGCGTTATTTTCCTTATCCCGTGGGATGATCGAATTGTCGTAGGAACAACCGACACCGACTACGACGGAGATATCGATCATCCGAGAGCGACCAACGAAGACATTGCGTATCTTCTGGAACTCTTAAACCGCCATATACCCGAGGGAGACTATACCCGGAAAGATATTCTGAGCACCTATGCTGGATTGAGACCCCTTATTCAAAGCGATTCCGAAAATCCATCCCAAGCAAGCCGGGACCATGAAATCATCGATGATGGGATCATCACCGTAACGGGAGGAAAACTAACCACCTACCGCCTCATGGCAAAAGAAGTGGTCGACCAGGTCTGCGAGAGTCTTGGAAGAACGGAAGAAAGTTCTACCGATGAAATCCCCCTCTATGCCGCTTCACAAACGGATGACCCGCTCATTCGAAATTATGGAACCGAAGCCGGAAAGATAACAAATCGAAAAACGCTTATCGATGGGCTTCCCTATGTGGAGGGGGAGGTTGATTATGCGATTGAAAACGAAATGGTAGTTTCTCTTGCGGACCTGATCTGCCGGCGCATGCGGATCGCTCTTTACGATCACGACCAGGGTCGTACCATTGCGGAATCGATTGCAAAGAAACTCGCGCCCAAAATGGGATGGAATGTAGCGGAAGAACTGGAGAGGCTTGAGAAGGAACTGCTGGACTTGCCCCGATGAGCGTCAGCCTGATCTACAACCCTACCTTGCCTGATGCGCGGAAATGGGCCGAAAAAGCACACGAATCTTTTCCCAATGCAGACCTTGGGACCGAACCGACCGATGCCGATCGCCTGGTCATTTTCGGAGGCGATGGAACCGTCCGTTCTGCGATCAATGCCAAACCCAACGCTGAATTTGCGGTCGTCCCGTGCGGAAGCGGGAATGATTTTGTGAAGTCGGTGGGGATTCCCTCCTCCCCCGAAGAAGCCATTCAAATCGCCAAAGGAGAAGCCCGCCCCATCGACCTGGTGGAATATGAAGGGGAGAAAAAGGGGCTTTTCCTCAATATCGCTGAAATTGGATTTGGAGCCCGGGTCGTTCGTCATGCGACAAAACTCAAACCGCTCACCGGACAAAAAGCCTCCTATTCGCTTGCGATCCTCACAGCATTGGTTGGGCATCGCCTAAGTCCGATCTCCCTGGAAGTGGATGGAAAAAAAGTGGGCGATTTTCATATGGCGAATACCCTCGTCGCAAACGGACAATACTTTGCCGGAAACATGCACCCCATGCCCCACGCGCGGGTGGATGACGGGATTCTCGAAATCGCGGTCCTTAATGATTTCACCCGCTGGAAGATTTTGACACAGGCTCATA
>CAYRLD010000101.1:0-7902 GCA_964424925.1 uncultured Planctomycetales bacterium | reverse complement strand
GAGCTAAGGTACTCTAAACAATAATAATATAAACTGAGGAGAAAATATGGCAACCACGAGAAGAACAAAAACCTCCGGTGACGCTCGTATCAAAGAATTAAAAGAGGCTCTCGTTCGTGATCCCCTCAATGTAAATCTCCGGTTGCAACTTTCTTCTGCGTTAGAGGCGAACGGGAAGGGGAAAGAAGCTTTAAAAGCGCTTGCCGAATCCGTAGAGAAGGCCCGGCGTAATCTGGGTGTTGCGCACTGCACCTATGCTGGAATGCTGATGAAGCAGGGGAAGCCGGATGATGCGCTTAAAAATTATGATGTCGCCATTGAACTCGACCCTTCGAACGCCTCTTTTTACCTTTCGAACAAGGCGCACGCTTTGAACCAACTTGGGCTTTCGGAAAAAGCGAAGGCGATCTATGAGCAGATTCTGAAGCAGAAGAATACGACGAAAGAGACGCAAAGGATTGTCGTGAAGAATCTGGGGCAGCTTCGAAAAGGGTATTAACCCTCAAACTCAGCCCATTTCCCCTGACCTTCCCATACCCGGACAATGAGTTTCGGGGCGGGAACCTTTTCTTTCAGTTGAGCATGAATTTCGATGGCGATGTTTTCGCAAGAAGGAAAAGGGAGGATCTGGTTCAAGTCGGTATGATCCCAGGATTTTAGAAGATTTCGAAGGCCGGTTTTCATGATATCGAAATCGATCACCATGCCATCTACAACCGGTCCCTCTACGACCAGTTCTACGGTATAGGTATGACCATGGGGCACCCCGCATTTGGGATGTCCCGGAAGGGAATGCATGCTGTCAAAATGTTCTCGAATACCGAGTCTCATCGTGGGGGCATTAAATTCTGTTTTCCTGATTGGGTCAAGGTACAATAACCCTCCATGTCAGGAAGATCATCCGAAGTCATTCAAGCGGTGTTGGAAAGAAATCATCTTTTTCATACTGCCATTCTCAGCCTTTCTCGACCCAACCGGCATAAGTTGGTCGATGAGGTGATGGATGCGCTGAAGAAAAAGGCACAAGATATCTCTGGATTTGTTGATCTTGGGGGGTGGCCTCAAGTGGAAACGTGGTGTGCCGGGGATCACCTCTGCGTGATTTTAGCGGAGACAGAAGTTCTTCCGAAGAGTTCGGGCGGAGCGGTAGAAAGTTTATTTCGATCGCGCCTAGCGGGGGGAGGGGCTTGGCATCAGATGGCTTTCAGTCTTTCGGCTGCCGGGGAACCTGCTGCGAAGAGGTATTTGGCGCAACATATCAAAAGTGCAACAGGACGGGATCAATTCTTGGATCATGTAGGAGAGCCTGTTCGCGATGAGCTTTATCGAGGAGAGCACACCGTCCTCGTGGCGCTCTCTCGTCGCCCCCTGTAAGGAGGCAGAAAGCGGTTGACACCCCGTCTCTCGTGATTATTATAGGCCCCCATCATGGATTTAGATCTGACCCCATTTATCATTCTGGATGTAGAAACGACCGGCCTGAAAGTGGCCGAGGGTGACCGCGTTTGTGAAATCGGTGCTATCCGAGTGCAAGGGGGGAAGGAGACCGGACGGTTTGAATCTCTGGTTAATCCCCAGCGATCCATTCCGGAAGAGGCTCAGCGAATTCATAATGTTTCCGACGAGATGGTCAAGGGGTCCCCTACATGGGAAGAGGTGGGGCCAAAATTTCGCCCTTTCCTCGCCGGTGGGGTGATTGTCGCTCAGAACGCCGACTTCGATATGGGGTTTTTAAACAGTGAATATGCGGGGATCGGGATGGCCAAGTTAGCGCAACCGGTTGTCGATACGATTTCGCTCGCTCGTCGCGTACGTCCTGGCTTGGCGACGTATAAACTCGATAGTTTGGCACACCATTTCGGGGCCACAAACCGATCTCGTCACCGTTCGATTGGAGACTGCGAAGTAACCGTCAAAATTTTTCAGGAGTGTCTCCTGGCGCTCCGGAGGCGGGGGGAGGTCCGATCGATTGTCGACTTGGTGAAAGCTGGGTCGGGAAGGTAATGAGATTTCTCTCGAAAAATATATGGAAAGATCGTATACTTAGTTCGTGTAAAATATACACTAAGTAGGTGAGGAGTCGGTACAAATGAAAGTGAATCAGAAAGAGATTCTTGCTGAAATTGAGCGCCTGAAAGTTGAGCGTAAAGCGGTCATTCTTGCCCATAACTACCAACGTGGGGAACTGCAAGATCTGGCTGACTTTGTCGGGGATTCTCTCGGACTGACCCAGCAAGCGGCCGCAACGGACGCGGAAGTGATTCTCTTTCTTGGGGTTCACTTTATGGCCGAGACGGCTGCGATCATGAATCCCGACAAGAAGGTTCTCATTCCTGATCTGGATGCGGGTTGTTCTCTCGCGTCTATGATTAGTGGAGAGAGTTTGCGGAAATGGAAGGCCGAGCATCCTGATGCGGTTGTTGTCTCCTATATAAATTGTACGGCGGATGTGAAGGCCGAAAGCGACTACATTTGCACCTCCACCAACGCACTCGACATTATTCGGGCGATTCCCGAGGATCAGGAGATCCTATTTGCTCCGGATCAATATTTAGGGACGTTTGTTCGAGAGCAGACCGGAAGAAAAATGCATATCTGGCCTGGATATTGCCATGCGCATAAGAAGATCAAAACAGACCGAATTGAGCAGTTACAGGAGGATCATCCGAAAGCGGAATTTATCATGCATCCTGAATGCGGATGTCTCACTTCCTGTATGAAGATCGCAGATAAGGTCGTTTCTACCGAAGGGATCATCAAGCATTGTGCGCAATCTGAGGCGAAGGAATTTATTGTGGGAACCGAGGTGGGGATCCTTCATCGCCTCCGGCAGGAGAACCCAGAAAAAGTCTTCTTCCCTGCTTCGGAAGAGGCCTTTTGTGAGTATATGAAAATGAATACGCTCGAAAAGGTTCTCTGGTCTCTGGAAGATATGAAGCATCACATTACGGTTCCGGAAGAGATTGCGGTAAAGGGTCGAGCTGCGATCCAACGGATGCTCGATATTTCAGAGAAGAAGCGTTTGGCCCTCAATGCTCCTGCCGATTAGGGGGGAGGAAGCCGTTTCACCTCTGCTTCATAGATCTCTTTCACCGGAATTCGCAGGTCTTTTTCAAGGGCCTGTTCTACCCCTCTTTTCGAGAGAACTTCTAAATCCTGCTCCAACTCCTTGGGTACGGAAAAGTCGCGTAGGATTTTTATGAGAATATCTCGGTAATCCTTTGTTACCCTTTTTTCAAACTGATCTATATGTCTGCGGTTGGTTTCAAATTGATTCGCCATCTCCGTTCGGTATCTTTTGAGGGTTTCCTCTCGCCTGTGGCTTCCTTGAACTTCTTTCTTTGCGAAGGTCACCATCTTTTCGAGACCTTCTTGGATCAACTCAATCATGCCCTGGAGGTCATGAGTGGCTTGCAGGTCAATGTGATAGAGAAGGGTGAAAATGTCGGTAAGCTCCTTCTCTCCTTTTTTGGACAAGGGGTGTTTATATTTCTGGAGAAGGGGCCGAAAGAGAGCTTTTTCGAGTTCGTTTGCGAGCCTTCCGCGAAGTTGTCCTTGGATCGATCGGGTGAGGTCTCTCCTTTTTCCTTTATCGGGGGGCATAAATATTTCGAGAGGGGGGGGCGTGAGGATGAGCTGTTTCAGGGTTAAGGTGATTCCTGGATGGGTTCCTCTTTCCAGAAGTGTGGGGGGGAGGATTTGAACTCTTTTCAGGAATCCATTTTTTAATAGTTCTACTTCGACGGAAGCGGTGCTTCGTCCATTTCCATCCCGTCGGAAGATGGTATCTCCGGTTAGTTTGTAGGCCGGATCTTCCAGGTCAATCAACCACCCGAATCTTTCTGGGAAAAGAGAGAGTTGGATGGAAGCCTGTACGTTTTTGATCTCGTTTATCGTTTCCCATTGGCCTACGTCGAAAAGAATCTTTCCCGGAAGGTCGAGGCGAAGGGTGGGGCATAACGTAGAAACGGAACGGAGCACCGGCATGTATTCTGAATGGATCTCTTCGAAGGCTTTCTGGTATTCGATCTGGTACCACGATTTGGGAGAATGGTTTAGAAAAGCGGTGGCGATTCCATTCTTCAGGTAGATGGTAAATCTTCCCGGGTATCCCAATTTGGCCATTCCTGAGGAATGGTATGCGATCTCTAAGAGAATTCCCCGGTCTGTGGATCGATCCTCTAGTTCATAAAATGCTCGAAAGTGCGGTATGGATCGAGCTTGATGCGTGAACGCGATAAGTTGTTCCTGCTTTCTTTTCTCCAGAGGATCTTCTTGGCGCATTTCTCCCGCTTGACAGCTGACGAGAAGAAGAATGGGAAGGAAGCGTTTCACCCGCTTATCCTAACGGACAGAGAAATGAGGGGTATTCATATTTTTCGCTTTCCCTAAAAAGAATCCGGATCTCTTTCTTCTCAGAAGGGAGGGGAATTTCTCGACGGAATTTTCCCAGGAATTTATTCTGGGGGGGTGGAATCTGTTATTACACCGATTATCCTGGCGGCCGGGAACTCTTCCCGGATGGGAACTCCCAAGGCGCTCTGTGATTTTGAAGGAAATGCCTGTCTGGAGTTGGTTCTCTCCGCTTGCCGGGGACTGGATCAGCCGATCGTTGTTCTCGGGGCAGCCCGGGAAGAGATCCAGGCGAAAGTGGATCTTTCCGGTAGGGTGGTGGCGGTAAATGAGGATTGGGAGTCTGGGCAGACAGCAAGTTTTAAGATTGGGTTGAACCTTCTCCCTTCGGAGGCGGAAGCGTTTCTTCTTTTTCCGGTTGATACGCCTCTCGTTACGATTGACGATGTTGATTTTCTGGTAGCGGCCTATCGACGGGAAAGGGATCTGACGAAGGAGATTTTTATTCCCTCCTACGGGTTAAGACGGGGGCATCCGGTGCTTTTTCGACGCTTGGTAGCGGAGGAAATTCTGGCCTTGAGGGATGAAGCTCCCGCCCGAACAGTTTTAAATATTCGGCCACAACGGATTCGGTATGTTGATTTTCAGGATCCATATGTTCTGATGGATATGGATACCCCCGAAGATTATGACCGGTGCTTGGGATCGTACCGCACTCGGAAGAGGCAAAGATAAGGGAGCGAAATGGAAATCGAAAAGATTCGTAAGGATCTGAAAGCGAAGAAGAACGAAGATACAGTGATTCGGTATGCGAAGAAGATTTCGCGTTCGACGCAGCAGGAAGATTCCCCAGAGGCGGTTCTTGCTCTGGCTCAGAAACTGTGGGTGGGAGCGAAAGAGGAAGAACGCTTTCTTGCGATTCATCTCGTTGCGAGTATCGATCGGCATCTCGATTCCTCCCATTGGAATCAATTTCGGGAGTGGTTGACCGAGGCGGATTCAGAACTGTTGCGCGATGGCGTATCGAGTCGGATTTTTGGCTCTCTCGTGATGGAGGACCGCTCCTGGGTTCGGGTTCTTTGTCACTGGGCTCAGGCGGAAGATCCTCTGGAACGACGTGCGGCGGTGATGGCCGTTTTCCCCCGTACAAGGCAGATGAGTGATCATGAGGCTGCGGTTTCCGTATTAGAGTCTCTTCTTGGCGAATCTCACGAGGCGGTACAGGGGTCGGTCATTCGTCTGATCGAAGAGTGTATCGATATTAACCGTGAAGCGGTGGTCGAATTTCTCGGGCAGTGGCGAAGTCGGACCGATCCTGCCATTTTAAAAACGGTCCTAGACAGGCTTTCCCCCGAGGACCAGGAGCGAATTCGGCAATTTTAGGTGCTAGCGAGAACCTCTTTTGCTTTTCCTCACTCTTCAGTATTATTTCCGGGTCTTTGAAACACAATTTGGATGGAGAATTCCCATGTCTATGGAAACCGTACCGATGACCCCAGAGGGGTACAAGCAACTGGAAGAAAAAGTCCGATTTCTGACCAACGAAGAAATGCCACGCTTGGAGAAGCTTTTGGGAGAAGCCCGGGAAAAAGGCGATCTCTCTGAAAATGCCGAATATGATGCCGCGCGGGAAGAAATCTGGAATACGGAGCGGATTCTGGCCGAATGCAATGATCGGCTCAGCCGTGCCGAAGTGATTAGTCCGGACAAGGTGCCGACAGATATGATAGCGATCGGGGCTCTTGTGAAGTCTGAGGATATAGACGCCAAATTTACCGAAGAGATCCTGCTCGTCGGGGAGGGGGAAAACCGCGAGGAGTACGATTGCGTATCGGTCGCTTCTCCCCTGGGATTGGCTTATATCGGAAAGAAAGTGGGGGATATCGTGGAGGTGGCCGCTCCCCGAGGGACTCTTCGATTCAAAGTGATCGAATTTAAATACATTTAACCGAAGGAATTGTTCCCATGCCTGGATATGGAGAAAAGGAAGCCCAATCGGGGATCGATGCTGAATTGCCTGCTCTGGAGACCTGGCCAAATCAGTTCCCAAATTATCGTATTCGGTTGGTCGATCCGGAGTATAATGCCATATGTCCCAAAACGGGGCTTCCTGACTTTGGAACGGTTACGATTGAATACGAGCCGGATCAGAAATGTATCGAATTGAAATCATTCAAAATGTATATGACCGCCTATCGAGATCTGGGGATCTTCTACGAGAATGCGGTGAATAAGATGCTTCGCGACCTCTCCGGGGCGTGCGACCCGGTCTGGATGAGTATTGTCGGTGAATTCAGTGCCCGGGGCGGAATAACTACCCGGGTAGAGGCTCGGTATGACCGACCCAATGCGTAAAGGGAGGGTGTGGGATGGATAAAGCGCTCTTAGAACAACGATTTCCGAAAAAACTTCTCCTCGGCGGGGAGGAGGTCGAGTTTCGTTTGATGGTGAGGGAAGATGAAGATCTTCTCCTCGAATTTTTCCAGCGAGTTCCTTTGGAAGATCGAAGACTTCTTAAGGACGACGTTCTCAATTCTCGGACCATCAAAAACTGGTGTGAAAATATTAATTTTCGAAGAGTGATTCCGCTTCTGGCGATCCAGGAAGGCCGGATTGTCGGGAATGCGACTCTTCACCGTGAATTGGGATGGAAAAGCCATGTGGCTCATATTCGGGTTCTTCGCGATCCCGAAGTTCGAAAATTAAAAATCGGCCGTGCTTTGGTTCGGGAACTGATTGATCTGGCTTCTTCTCTTAATATCTCTTTGGTCGATGCAGAAGTGATGGCAGAGCAATCCCGTGCGATTCGTCTCTTTGAGTCGCTCGATTTCGTGGCGATTGCCACCTTGCCCCAACATGGGCTCGACCTTGTCGGGAAGGCGCACGATATCGTCATCTTTTCTCACGAAGTTTTTCCTCCTTCGGAGTGCGCGGTAGATCGGGACACGAAGATTGAGGATGTCGATCTCGGTGGGTCAGGCTAAAGGGTCCCTTGGCATGCAGCGGAGTAAACCCGAACAGGACCACACCAGCGAGCATCTCGATTCGTATCTACATTCAGTCACTTTTGATCCGATCGGACGAGTTCGCTCTCCCTATACCGAACGATTTGGGACTCCCCGGCAGCCTGTCATTGAGGCTCAGGTCAAAGGAGAGGGGGCGCTTGAAGGGTCTATTGAACTCACTCCCGGAAAAAACTTAGAAAGCGCTCTCGAGGGGCTGGAAGGGTTTGATCGAATTTGGGTTCTCTATGTGCTCCACTTAAACGACGGGTTCTCTCTTCAGGTTCGTTCTCCACGAGGGCCGGAAAGGAAAGTGGGCCTTTTTGCGACTCGGGCGCCCCACAGACCTTCTCCGATTGGGCTCTCCTGTCTCGAGTTGCTTCGAATTGAGAAGAACACTCTCTATGTGCGCGGACTCGATATTCTTGATGGCTCTCCCGTTCTCGATATTAAACCCTATATTCCCTATATCGATTCGTTTCCGGACGCGCAGGTGGGATGGTTAACGGGGTTGCCTCCGGAGGAACCGGATCACTTTACTCCGAAA
>CAYRLD010000100.1:0-7915 GCA_964424925.1 uncultured Planctomycetales bacterium | reverse complement strand
TCAGAAACCTCTTTGAGGAATGTTACTCATGAGCTCTCCTGTACTTACAACGGTAGAGGATTCGATCGGGATTATTTCGATCAATAACCCTCCTGCCAATGTCCTGACAGAAGAAGTCTTTCGTGGTCTCGATTCGGCTTTTGAAACCTTCCTTGCAGACACTTCTATTCGGGGAATCATTCTCACCGGAGAAGGGGGGAATTTTGCCGCCGGAGCCGATATTAGCCAGATCGCAACCTTGACAGACGAAGAAGAGGGAGAAAGAACCTCTTTAGAAGGACAAAAGATGGGACAAAGAATTTGGAACAGCCCGGTCCCCGTCCTTGCTGCCATCAATGGATATGCCCTCGGAGGAGGATCGGAACTCGCCCTCTGCTGCCACCTGCGAATCGCTACGACAAAAGCGCGTATTGGACAACCGGAAATCAAACATGGATTTATTCCCGGAATGGGAGGAACGATCCGACTTCCTCGTGTCGTCGGCCCAACAAAGGCGATGGAACTTCTCCTGACGGGCGAACCGATCGGACCGGAGGAAGCGCACCGGATTGGACTTATTAATTTTGTTGTTCACGAAGATGAGTTAAAACGACAGGCAATGGGACTTCTGAAAAAGATTGGGAGACTAGGACGGGAGGCGACCGAAAACACTCTTCACGCCGTACGAAAAGGAATCGATCTCCCTCTCGAGGAAGCTCTGAAATTAGAATCAAAACTGTTTGGAGAATTGATGCCGACGGGAAACAAAAAAGAAGGGGTAAACGCTTTCCTCGAAAAACGGACCCCCATTTTCACCTAAAATGATGAAATACATCCTTGTCGGATTCCTTTTTCTGGGAGGAGTTGGCTCTGCAATTGGCGGCTGGTATTGGTATCAAACGCGACCAGAAGCCTTCCCCTACGCAGACCAGGTCCCTGCTGACGCTCTCCTCTATGTGGCCATTCCAGATCTACTACAAACGCTCGATGAAATAAACCAGCACCCCGAATGGAAAGAGACCTTTTCCCTGGGAAAGACTCTTTCCCGCCTGGAAGAACATCGAACGTATCTTGCCGGTCCGGCCGCCCTTTTTGCTACCGTAGAGAAGGATCGCCTCACCTGGACAACACTTCTGAAACTCAAGAATGGGCAGACCCACCGGGAAGGCCCTCCCCAGAAATCGGGGGAGACGATAGAAGCCCACATCGCATCCTTTCGTACCACAACCCCCCGCACCCGTATGTGGGTCAATCTTTCTCCGCTTCCTACAATTGTTCGGGAGGTGTGGGGGTCTTACTCTCAAGCCCTTCTCGAATTCGACTTTTCAAAAAATACTCTCCACATCGATGGGCTCCTCTCTTACCGAAAAGGAGCGTACCGGGATATTTTAGAAAACAGAGTGAACGCCCCGTTCGTTATCGATCCAGGCAACGCTTCGATAGCGGTCAGTGGGCTGTCCAACATTGACGAGCTTTGGAAACTTCTCAAATTGAACCCTTCCATTCCTAAATATGAAAGATCCTTGCTGGGTCCAGCCTGGGGCGTCCAGTTTCGGTCCCCCGAAGATTTGGCCTTCTGGTTTGATCTCTCCGGTACACCGCTTCTTCTGGATGGCGCCTCCTGGCGGGATTTCCGGACCACCGTGGAGGGGGATCGATGGATTGGGTTTACAAAAGACCCTCCTATCGCGGGACCCCGTTCTGGCTACCATGAAATCATTCGATTAAAGATGCCCCAAGCAGCCCAAGTTTTCCGGACTCGTTATGGAGACCGGGGGGAACCTCTGTTTCGATGGATGGAACGATTCAAACAGGTCGAAAGCCGTTTGACCTATGGTGGTGATGCCGCCTCTCTTTCTGTTATCCTAACGCGACCATGATCAAACCAGGATTTATGACCTCCGCGATGGGACCCTTCAGGGGCCTCTCCTTTTTGAGAAAACATCCGAGACTAATTCGTTTTCTCATCCTTCCCTGGGGACTCCTCCTCTTCTTTACCGTCCTGCTCTTGAGTTTGAGTTTTTTCTTTTTCGGCGATCTTCAAGAGTGGCTTTTAGGAGACATGAGTGGATTTCTCCGGTCAGCCATTTCTGTTCTTCTCGGAATCCTCCTGACCCTTCTGGCTCTCATTCTCGCTTTTCTTTTCAGCCAACTTCTTTCCGCCCCGATTTACACAAAAATGGCGGCCGAAACGAGAACGTTATATACCGGGGTCCCTTCAAAACCAGCGGAAGGAGTGTATGCCGATGTTGTTCTTCCCGTCATGAGCCAGGCGCAGAAAATCGCGCTCTTTCTTCTCCCCCAAATCCCGCTTCTCTTCCTCAACTTTGTTCCGGTCATTGGGTCCATTGTTTACGTCATCCTCAACACCATTTTTACAATGTTCTGGCTGGCCTTAGACTACTTTGACTACCCCCTCGATACAGAATCAGATCCGTTAAAGGTAGGGGATCGGGTTCGCTATATTTTCCGCCATCTTCCGATGACCGCAGGATTTAGCACGACCATGTTGCTGATTCTTTATGTCCCGATCGTGAACTTACTTATCCTGCCCGTCGGAGTCATCGGAGCGACTCTTCTGCATTGTGATGTGGTGAAAGCGGAGACTAGTCCGGATACTTCTCTTTAAGATTCCGGAAGAGTTCTTTCGCCCCTTCTTTCAAAAGAGGGTTCGCAACCATCGCCCAGAGGCTTCCTCCCGGCTCAAAATAACTGACCTGCTGTAACTTGGTCTTTTTCCCGGCCATTGGAGTTAAGGTCCAGCTTCCCTCATTTACATCCACCCGGACCACTCCTTTCACCGGATCCGGTCCGCTTTCATTATCAATCTTCCATTCTCGGTGATATTTCTTCCCCTGCTTCGTCTCTTTGATCGTCCATGTGACGTAGAGCGTATAATCCCGATCACTGGAAGGACCTCCATCGAGTCGTTGGTAGCAATAGAGTTCTTTCTTTCGAGCATTTTCTTCCAAATGATCCGATTCGAGTGTTTTGGGCATCATTTCCATATAGCTAGTGGGCGAGGTTAATGTTTTCCATAACTTGTCACTCGGGCACTTCACAACCCCGGTAACCCGGGTCTGAAGAATTCCCGAATCTCGGTTTTTGCGTGTTTCCAGGGAGATCCCCTCTTCGGCGAGAGACTCTTCCCACTCCTTCCACTCATCATTCTTTCCCATACATTCCTCCTTGTGTGGCCCGATATGATACCGTTGTGGCGATCCAAGCTCCATGGGAAAGCACCCCGGTCTATTTTTGAACAGCGCCCTTGACACCTACCTCCGGAGGTGCTAAAAACCGCTCCTTATGCCTGCAACCGCTTCGAAAAAGAAAGCTAAGAAAAGAGGGACAACCGCCTCTAAAAATATCCTCCTCACCGGGGCACATAATTTCCTCGGGAAGCTTGTCTTAAAAAAGTTACAGGCCGAAAAAAGCATCTCAAAAATCATCATCGGAGGGGAAGGGCCCCTGATCCGGGGGAAAAAAGTCAAAAACCTCAAAAAGAACCTTACCGAAAACAAATTGATCGAAACGATTCAGAAAGAAAAAGTACACACCCTGATCCACCTCGGACTATCCGATGAGGGGAAAAGAGAAAAACGGTTCGAGCGCAATGTCATGGGGACAATCAACCTTCTGGGGGCAGCCGCAGAAGCCAACATCAAACATGTCATTATTCGATCCAACTACACCTATTACGGCGCATGGTATAAAAATCCCAACTTCATCCCGGAAACAAAACGAAGTCGGCGCGGAGTCAGTAAACAGACCGTCCGGGATGTAGGAGATATTGAACGGTATGCGACCGAATTTTCTCGATATGCAGAAGATACGATTGTCACACGACTTCGTTTCTCGCCCGTCGTAGGGCCCACCGCCAACGGGGCGTTTATGAAATACCTACAGTTAGATCTCTGCCCGATCATCATGGGATTCGACCCCCTCATCCAACTTCTGCATGAAGAGGATGCGGCGGAGGCCGTTCTGGCGACCTACCGTACGCCTTTTGACGGGGCGGTCAATGTTGCCCCCGAAGGGGTAGAGCCTCTTCTAAAGATCCTTCGTTTTCTCGGGAAAGAGATGGTGAACGTCCCTCAACTACCACTGGAGTCTTCCGAAAGATTAATGTCTATGTTGAAAACATTACCCTTTGACCCAGGATTCCTACGATTTAATTGCTGCCTCGAATACGAGCGGCTTCATAATGAAATTGGATTTATTCCCAG
The DNA here is from genome assembly GCA_964424925.1 of uncultured Planctomycetales bacterium. GTDB lineage: Bacteria > Planctomycetota > MHYJ01 > MHYJ01 > JACPRB01 > CAYRLD01. The sequence goes on along the minus strand of CAYRLD010000100.1, from coordinate 3,710 downwards.
TTATACCTCTGCGGAGAGCCTTCGTGCCATCGAAGAAAAATTCTAAAAAGAGCCCAACAGAAAACGGTCGTACCGGCTTCCTTCATCAATTAGTGGGGGAAGGACAGGATCGACTCGAAGATCTGTTTGATGCGGTTGCCTCGAGTGGTTTAGAGTCGCTCGTGCGAGACCTCTCCTCCGATAAGGTTATGGAACGCGTTACTTCGCTCCTTCGACAGTTTTCCGAAATTGACAAAGACACCTTAAACGGATTCCGCTACATCATACAGGCCACGTTCGAAGCGTATCGGGAAAACCTGAAGAAGAGACAGCGTGGCGAATATGAGGTAGACGAATTTGGCCTCGATGAAGATTTTCATGATCTCGTTCGACCCTTCTTCTCCTTCCTTTACAAAAAGTGGTGGCGAGTCGAAACCTCGGGCCTCGAAAATGTTCCGAGCGATGGTCCGGCCCTCTTAGTAGCAAACCACTCTGGTGTCCTCCCCTGGGACGGGGCGATGATTGCCACGGCGGTCCTGACCGAAGCGAAAGTTCCAAGAATCACCCGAACGCTCTATCTCGATATGTTCACCAAAATGGCCTTTGTTCATCCCCTTCTAACTCGAACCGGCCAAGTATTTGCCTGTCCCGAAAACGCAGAAAGACTTCTGAAAAAAGGGAACCTAACCTGTGTTTTCCCAGAAGGATTAAAAGGCGTAGGAAAACTCTTCAAAGACCGCTATCAACTGGCGCGATTTGGAAGAGGAGGCTTTGTAAAATCAGCCATTCGGGGAAGAGCTCCGATCATTCCCGTATCCGTCGTCGGAGCGGAAGAAATTTATCCAACAATCATGAGAGCCGATATTATCGGGAAACCCCTCGGTAGCCCCATGTTCCCGATCACGCCCTTCTTTCCCTGGCTGGGACTTTTAGGGATGGTCCCCCTTCCTTCGAAATGGGCGATTCATTTCGGGAAGCCGATCCGAACCGACGAGTATGAACCACGACAAGCCAACAACTTTTTAGTAGTACAAAAAGTCACCAACCAGGTTCGGGATGAAATCCAAGGAACGGTAAAAAAGATGGTTCGAAAACGGGGCCCGGCATTCGCCTAAGACTTCTTTTTCGCCCGCTTTTTACTCTTCTTCGCCTTCTTTTTCGCGACGCCCTTCCCTTCCAACTTTGCCAAACGATTTTCGAGAGATTGCATCTGCTTTTGTAACGCAGAAAACTCTGCTCGCGTAGGAAGCCGCAAGTTTTTCAACGCTTCTTCCACCCCGGGCAACAATTTATCCGCGCGGTCCATAACGGCATCGCGGATCCGATTCCCCGACTGAAGAACATTTGTGAAAAAACTCTTGGGAAGAGACCCTTTGTGCGCACGCTCTTTTTCATGAAGAATCTGCGAAAGGGTAATATTGGTAAGATCCTCCTCCGTTTCTTTGTCCAGAACACGGAGGTCGACACCAGAACGAACTAATTTGGCAATTTCGTTTAGGGTGATGTACTTCTTATTCTGTGTGTCGTAAAGCTTCCGGTTTGAATAGCGTTTAATCGTTCTCATCATTCTCCACAGAAAGGGAACCGGGACACATTCACCCGGCCCCTTTCTGCTTGGGATGAATGATTTATCGAGTACGCTTCCGGGCCGGTTTCGAAGTGACCTTTGCGCTGAGCACATCGATCCGCTTAGAAAGGTCCAGAATATCTTTCTTGGTGACTACCGGGAAATAGTTCCAGGCTTTCTTCAAGGAAGTTCCGGTGTTCTTCGTAACCGTCTGGGCGACCTTTTCGCGTTTTTTGGTCAGTTGGGTAAACGACTTCTTAATCGTCGGTTCGAGCTGTTCGCCCTTTTTGACCCATCTTTTTGCGAGATCATACGCTCCGTCTTTCGCGAGCACAGCTGCGCCCATTCCGGCCAGAGCGACCGTCCAAACTCCGTCACGTAGCTGATCTACACCAGCTGATTTCTTTTTCGCCATCGCATCGTCTCCTTTCATTCTATTTCGACTTTGCAGCAGGTCAACCACTTATTGACGCGCCGCGGCATGACTTAGTATGACGCAGCGCGTCATCCAAGTCAAGGGGAAAAGAGAATTTCTTTTACGAAACCTCTACCAACTCGGACTTTCCCTTTTCAGCAAGAATGTCAGGATATTTTTCATACAAAGGCTTCAGAAGCGGTAACATCTTCATCACTTTAAATATCGGGCCTTTCGCCACAACATCTCTTTTGGTCAAAGCGACGAGGAGATTTACCTTGCCGAGCCAAAATCGGTGCGCCACATCCGTTTTCATGAAAAACTCTACATCCGCGACACAATCTCCATCCCCTTCGACCCAATCGATTAACATCCCTTTCCTTTTCGGTTCGTTTTTGCAATCGATTGTTAGGACGGCATCCGGTTCTGTGTAATTGAGGCGAATAATCATTTCCGTTGCCCTATACTTTTTCGCCAACTCTTCCTGTTTTCCGGCCCAATCGAAAAGACCCCCGATACAGGAAATGACATCTTTTGACTTTTCAAAATACGCCATCAAATCCTCCTACAATAAAAATTATGTCCTTCGTGTTAATTCTATTACCAGGTCATACAACCAACGAACGCCCCACTCTACGGAGGACACCCTTACCCGTTCATTATGATTGTGAATCGTACGCAATTCAGCAAGACCACTCGGACAAGGGTGTATCCCATAACTAGGAATTCCGATTTCACGGAAAAACCGAGAATCGGTAGCCCCCGTCAACATCACCGGAATGAGAGCCGCCTGGGGAGCTTTTACTGATAATAATTTTCCGACCGCTTTAACAACGGAGTGGTCCCAAGGGGAATCTGGCGCATCGACACCCTTCGTCTCCACTATAAAACAAGGGTCTTTCCGAGAATCTGAAGGAAGGGCGGAAAATTCTTTTTCCGTATATACAGGGATGTCTCCCAGCCCTCCTTTCTTCGCAAGGGAGGAAAGAATGGGCAAAAGGCGCTCCCCGGGTAAGAGTCGAATATTAAAATTCACCTCTGCAGAAGGAGGGAGAACGTTTACGCGAATCCCGCCCTTTATTTTTGTGGGCACGATCGTTGTTCTAAGAACGGCATTAAAATTTGGCCGCAGAGCGGCAAGTCGTTCTGCCGCAGAAGAGTCCCCTTTTCCCACCCTTTCCATCAGGCTTCGAAACCCTTGGTTTTCCGGAAGGGACGCGATCGCGGTAAAGTGATTCGCCATGGTTGGGGTTACACCAACAGGGGCTTGATACCCCTTCAGACGAGAAAGAACTTCTGCCATATCCAAAATGGCATTGGGAAGAACAGGAACCGAACTGTGACCACTGCGACCCGGCATCCATAGTCGAACATCGTTGTATACCTTTTCAGAACATTGTAGAAAAACGCGGGAAATTTGCCCCTTCGCATCGAGGGAAATTCGACCCCCTTCATTTACTATAAACGCACAATCGACTTCCTGAGGATGGTGATCACGCATATATTTCGCACCATAAAAACCCCCAGACTCTTCATCCCCATTCAGCATTAATATTACGTCGCGTTCTAATGGAGGCTGTTTCCGAGCCAACAGAGCCATCACCTGTACGCCCACAGCCGCCATCCCTTTATCATCAATGGCGCCTCGACCCCATATAAATCCACCTCGAATCTCACCAGAGAGTGGGTCGGTTTCCCACATGGATGGTTCTGAGTTGACCACATCCACATGCGCCATGATCATCATCG
>CAYRLD010000099.1:0-8038 GCA_964424925.1 uncultured Planctomycetales bacterium | reverse complement strand
CAAAGCTGATTGGGGCTGCATTTCCGACGATGATGTTGGGCACAGAACTGATCAGGGTCAACAATCCGCCCACATTCGTTAACAATCCCTCGATCAGCAGAAAGCCGAGCAGTTTCTCTCTGCGCCCGAGTTTGTCGAGCGATACGGCGGTGAGGGATCCGACAATGATCATGGCTGTGACATTATTAAGGACCGCAGAGAAGAAGACGGTCAGGATTCCGTAGTACCAGAGAAGTTTGAGCGGATCTCCCTTGGATGTTTTTGTCAGCTTGATTGCGATCCAGGTAAAGAGTCCCGATTTTGAGGTGACATCGACGAATAGGCTTGCGCCGAGGATGATGGCGATGACTTTCCAGTCGATTCCGGGGATGTAGATGGGAAGGTGGAACTTTTCAAATGCGATCAGGTGTTCTTTGGGAAAGAGGTGGAAAACCATTCCCAGGAAGAGGCAGACAAGGGCGAATATACCCGCTATGACGGACTTCTTTGCGTGGATCTTTTCTTCGAAGGCGAGGCAGAGAACCAGGGAGCCGAGGAGTCCCGAGAAGAGCATCGTCACCCCAAAAGGAACCTGGGGATGCTCTGCGCCTCCGCTTGCCAGTAGTAAATCCATCATCAAATCATCAAGAGGGGGATGTGTCTCAACTCGACCGCGAGAGGGTGTGCCAGGCCGTGCATCGCGAGTTGATCTTCATCCCGGGTATGGAAAACGAGAAGGTCGACCTTATGTTGTTCGATCAGCTTTTTGTACTCCTCGAGTCTTCGGCCGAGGGTAACGATCGCATGTACATTTAAATCCAGGTTCTGCTCATCGAGAACTTTCCTGCAGGTTTCGATGTATTCCCGGGGTTCCTTCAGAAGCTGCGTTGCTATGTCTTCACGCGCGCTGTCCGTATCGATCGAGGGAATCTTTGAAATCGTTTCGAGGAAGCGTTCGAAGGTCGCCCGGTCTTCAATGTGTGTCAGATGGAGCGTTCCCTTCCTTTGGGTGAATCGTCTGGCGACGTTGACGAGTTGGTGGTCTCCGGTCAGGTGATCGGTAATTGCCATGACCGAAGCGGTATTCTGAAGCGCGTGTTGTGCCTCCCGGCCCGCCTCGGGGTGGGGAAGAACGAGGACCGGTTGGGGCGTATCTTGTGTCAATGCGGTCAGATGGCTGCCAAGGGAATAGGGCCATTTCCATGCGGTGCTGTGAAGATTTCGGTAGGTGCAGACGAGATCCGGTTTCGCTTCCCGTACCCGGTCGAGTAATTCTCCCACGGTTTCGAATGCGGTTCCGGGGAGTTCGCTCCAGTTTTTCTCCGACAGAATCGGAAGAAAGGATTTTACTTCTTGCGCGAATGCTTTTGTTCCCTCTTCCGGAAGGTCGGTGACGACCAGAATGTTCTCGATGTCGACCGATTGATATTCGTAGACCGATTTTGATGCTGATTTGAAGACGCTTTCGAATTGATCAATATTGGTCACGGAATCGAGAATAGCGGAAATAAATCCGCCCCGGTATCTTTTTATTCTTCTTCCTTGTGCGCCCGTTCGTAGATTGTCCTCGCCAAAGCGAGGAGCTTTGCTCCTTCCCGGTTGCTCATGAGCACGATCGCCCCTTTTGTTTCCGGGACCATATAGAGCCATGTGGTGACCCGTTGCTGCCCACCGGAATGGCCGACCTCTTTACGTCCCTGGTGGGTACGGATATTCCATCCATATCCGTACCGAACGGGTCTTCCATTTTCCAATTTTGCTGGTTGGTACATCTCTTTTCGTGTTTCCGGTTTGACCAGAAGATCTCTCTGCATCGCGATCGCAAGCTTTGCCAGATCCGAAACGGTCGAGCAGAGCCCTCCTCCCGGAATTTTGTTACTCGTATCGGCAAGGGCCGAGTTCTGTATTTTTCCTTTGACCCATCGGTACCCTTGTGCCCGGTTGGGGATGATTCGGTAGAGGTTATCGGTTTGTGCGGTCTCCATCTTCGCGGGAGTGAAGATGTTCTTCTTAAGGTAGTCGGGAAAACTCTCGCCGGAGGCGGCTTCGACGACACATCCGAGCAGGTTGTAGCCGTAGGTTGTGTATTTATACTGCGTCCCCGGTTCAAAGATCAGCGGATCGTCCGCAAACTGTTCCAGGGCCTCTTTCAATTTCGGGTAATGCTTCGTGCTGTTGATTTCGCCCGGCCTTTTGTAGTGCCGAACCCCTCCAAGGTGGCTCAGCAGATGTCGCGTGGTCAGAGGCCATTTCTTCTCCGGAAAGTCGGGGACATATTTTTGAACCGGGGCGTCGAGGTTGATCTTTCCCGCTTCGACCAGTTGCATGACCGCAATCGCGGTGATCGGTTTGGAGATCGAGGCGAGCCGATAGATCGTTTCCGGTTTGGCCCGAACCCGGTTCTCGATATCGGAGAATCCGAATCCCCCCGTGTAGTCAATTTTGTTGTCGATGACGATCGCGACGGAGAGGCCAGGGATCCCCTGTTTCTTCATCGCGGTCTGAATTTCTTTCTTCACATCGGAAACATATTCTTGGGCAGAGAGGGGAAGGGTGAACAAGAACAGGAATAGAATTGAGCGTTTCATTCCGGTGATCTCCGAATTAGGTAGGGGTGAGCCTATTGTTCCGCTTCCGGAGTGTCAAGTAGCTCATCCCCTTTTAGAGATGACGAGGGTAGTGGGGGTTAGGCCGATCCTTGTGTGTGGTTTCTTATCTGTTTTTGGGTGGCTTCTATGAGGAGGTCGAATTCTTGCTCGAGAGTTACGATCTCCTTCCTCATTGCGTTTATTGAATCGGGCCGAAAGGGGGGGAACTCTTCCGAGTCGATTCCCCGGCATTGCCGGTGCATGCGGGCTTTTTGTTCGACGAGATCCATCTCTTTCTTTTTCAAGAAGGGGAGAAGCTTCGAAGATTCCTCTGTTGCGAGGAGTATTTCCTCCTTCTTTTTCCAGACACCCAGCTGATAACCGAGTCTGGTTCTTTCGTAATCGATACAGGATGAGATTATAGCCTTTTCGTTTTTCATAACTTCGGGTAGCCGGTCCCCGGGATTCTCTTTTTGAGTTTCTTCCGCATGAAAGTCCCAGAAGTCCTTCATGAGAGGCTCTGTTTCAGCGTTCTTATCTTTCCGGGACTCGATCGATCTCGTTTTGCCGGGCAGGGTGGGAGCGGTCCTTCGGGGGCTTCGTTTTGTGGCCTGGTTTGACTTCTTGAGGAGGAACGTGATCAGGATCAGGAAGCCTCCCATGAAGATTCCCAGGGCCATCAGGACAAGGAACGAAATTGTCCCCACGGGATTTTCCTCCAAGGTATCTACCTGTTTCTCGAATCATGGAAAACATCTCGGACGGGAAGGGAAATATGGTACCCCCAACGGGAGTCGAACCCGTGTCGCCGGCGTGAAAAGCCGGTGTCCTAGGCCACTAGACGATGGGGGCACACAAGTGATTGGCCGAGCGACAATATACTTCCCGTTTCGGGTCGATGCAAGCAGTCTAGGGGGGGCTATCGCAGAATCGCTACGATCCGCAGGGGAGCTCCCGATCCGTCTTTTATCTTCATCGGAAGGGCTAGTACGCTGAATCCCTTCGAAGGAAGAAGGTGCAGGTTGGCGACATTTTCCAATGCGGGAATGTTTTTCTCGAATAGCCGGACATGGCTCTGGAATTGGGTTGATTGGCCATAGTCGATGCTCGGAGTATCGATTCCGATCGCTTTGACTTTCCGTTGGGTCGTGAGCCATTGGGCCGCATCCGGGTCGAGCCCTGGGAAATGGAGGTCGGCAACCGCTTTCTCCCCCCGGAGGTCTGTCCCAAGATATTTCAACCGGTCTGGCCATTCCTTCCCATAATCGGTTCGGATCAGGAGGATCACATCGGGAGGAAGGGGGCCATTCTGATCTTCCCATTCGAGAATGTCATCGACTCGAACCTGGTAGTCACGGTTGACACGACATTTCCACGAAATATTGAGGACCACCCCTTCTCCGATGAGTTGTTCGACAGGAATCTGGTCGACCGTATTTCGATCGGCGTAGAAGTGAATCGGGGCATCCAGATGGGTTCCCCCATGTTCGGCCAGGCGCATGCGGTTCGCAGAGTAGTAGTACCCTTTCGCGGTTTTCCCGGCCGGTCCTTTTTCGAGGACAAAGCCTTCTTCGGTGGGCCAGTAGATCGTGTCGCTTCCGAAAGAGTGTGTCAGATCGATAATGGCTTTTGGGGGAAGATCAGCCAGGATCGGCCGAGAAGGGGCCGCGCATCCTGTTGAAAAGAGAAGAAGGGCGGAGAAAACTCCTCCCATGATCATGGTCTTATCCCGGAACACCCCCGTACGATAGCGCATCGGTGATCGGGCGTCGAGATTCCGGTGAAGAGAAAAACTTTTGCGAGGGGAGGGGGAGAAATGATAGCAGGCCATACCGGTCGTTGTTTTTCGCGCTGGCGAAGAAATTTCAGGTATCGCACGATCTGGTGTCGTTATCTCTTCGACACCCGTTTAAAGGCGGCTTTGATCTTGGAAAGATCCGGTTTCGGATTCATCGTCGATGTTATGTCAAGCGCCTGTAGATAGGCGTTGGAGGCGTTCTCTTTTTCCCCGGCTTCTTCATAAAGCACCCCTAGGTGTACCCACGCCTGCCAGCAGCTTTTCAAGAGCGATCCGGCGGTCTTGAAATGGGTAATCGCTTCGGCACGATGCTGTTCGATCTCCCGCGCTTCGGCGGGACGTTTTCGAGAAAGAGCTTCGTACGCTTGGCCGAGCAGGAAGGGAACAAGGAAGTGACGAGGACGTCGTATCTGGATCCTCATAAGATCGCTGATCGCCTCGACATGTTTTCCTAAATGCAGTCGTACCTGTGCCCGGGCAATCCGGAAATCGGCCTGGAAAACGATCATTTCGGGAGCGGCGATCGATTGGGTGAAGACCTCTTCTGCCTCTGCGTATTTACCCTGAACAAAGGAGGTCATTCCCTGGATCGCAAACTCATAATCTTCCATGCTCTCTTCTACCCAGAGACTCGATTCCTGAATCTCTTGCAGTAACGAGAGGGTTTGAGATTTTTTGTCCTTTGGCTGAGGGGCTTCCCACCAGGCTACCCCATGAATGGAGTTGGCTTCTGCGACCGGTTGATTCTGGAGAACCTCTTCGAATCGGAGGAGTGCTTTGAGGAAAAAGGCGTAGGGACTTTGCGGCTCCAGTGTGCACGCCTTGTTGAGCCATTTGATTCCCTCTTCTTCCCGGCCGGCAATCACGCTTGACCAACCTATCAAAGCGAGGCCCATGGCCTGAGAAGCGGAGTCTGGTGGGATGGTTTTTTTGAAGGCTTCCATTCGACTCCATAATTCTGTCTGGGCGGAGGATCGCTCTTTTTCCGTGAGAGTCGAGTCGAAATGAATCTCTTCCAGCTTCTCGAGCGTTTCGTGGAGGCGTTCCCATGCCCCTAGTACTTTCGCCATCCGGGTTAACTTTGCTTTTTGTGCCAACCGATCTTTCAGTCTTTTCTGTTCCGCCTCGGCATCCGCTTCGATCTTATCGAGAGATGCATTGATCTGTTTACGAAGGTGGAGCGCCTCTTCATTTTCGGGCGAAAGGGTGATCGCCCCGTCGATCGATTGAAGCGCCAATCGGTACAATTTCAGTCGTTCGCGCGGTTCTCCCGTAGCCTGGCTGATATATCCACGGGTGTGATCGATTTCCGTGCGAAGTTGACGGGAACGGAGATAGGCGGAACTTCCGGTCCATCCGAGGATTCCGAGTCCAAGAAGAGCCGCGGCCGCAGAAGGGAGAAGGACGTCTCTATGATTTTTTACATATCGCCACATCATCTCTGACTTCGAAATGGGGCGTGCGTGGATCGGTTCATTATTTAGGTAGCGGCCAAGTTCCTCGGCCACTTCGAGCGCATTTCCATACCGGGCCGAACGATCTTTTTCCAGGCACTTCATGGTGATCGTCTGCAGGTCGAGAGGAACATCAGGGTTTGTTTTGTAAATCGCGACCGGATCGTCTTCGATTACTTTCTTCGCAACTCGATAAGCATTTTCGTCGAAGAAGGGCATTCTTGAGGTCAGCAGATAGTAGAGCGTCGCTCCAAAAGAAAAGATGTCCGTGCGATTGTCGATGACCCGGTGTCCCGTTGCCTGTTCTGGACTCATGTAGCTCGGTGTTCCCATGATCGCCCCGCTGACCGACAGGGAACTGTCGACATTCATCGGTTTGGCGAGCCCGAAATCGGTGAGGAAGACCTCGTACTGTTTCTCAGGAGAATTCGTCTCTTTGTTCTCCTGGAAGAGGATGTTGGCCGGCTTGATATCCCGGTGAATGATTCCGTTCTGATGCGCAAAATGAAGCGCCTCGGCGGTCTGTTTCATGACCGAGGCGATGAGTCGGTGGTCTCCGAGAGGAAGGTTGGAGAGGGAATTTCCTTCGATGAACTGCATCACGATGAAGTTTTCGCCCGCTTCGTAGATCGCGGTAATCCCAGGGTGCGTTAGCTTCGCTGCGGTCTGCGCTTCCCGACGAAATCTTGCCAGATCCTGGCTGTCCTCTCCCCGGAGAAATTTTATAGCGACCCAGCGCTCCAGTTCGGTATCCCACGCTTTCCAGACATCGCCCATGCCGCCCGCTCCGAGAAGCCGGTTCTTGATATACTTTCCGAAAACCTCTCCTTTGGGGGCCTGAACGGGGGCGGATCCTTGTTTTTCTTCCCGGTTGTCGATGACCGTTTTTTCGTATCCGGCGGGCTCTACATGGATCGTTCGTTCAAAGAGCGTCAGGTCGAGATACCCCTTTTCAATGAGTAGATGGGCGAGGCGGGGCGTTTTGTCTACGGATGTTTGCCTTCCCCGGAGAAGGGCGAGGCATTCTTTGACCGCTTCGGGTTTGGCGAGACCGAGTTGTACAACAAATTGCCCGAAAAGTTCTTCTGCGTCTACCATCAGACCGGGATCTTATCCGATTCGGATGGCCTCGCCAATTGAAGTTGGATTTGAAATTTGGACCGGTAATTTTAACGCCACTTCTTTCTTGTCATGGTATAAATAGTCGCGTGAACCTGCTTATTTCTATCTTGCTTTCTGCTCTTGCCGGGTCTGATCCGGGAGAATTGCATCTGGAAGCGAACCGTCCCGTTCTCCTCAAGGGGCAGGGCTTCGATTTGATGGTCCGCTCGACCAATCCTGCCTTTTCGGGAGAGGTTGTGCTGGGAGGCCTGACAGAACCCAGAACGGTGCGGCTCGAAAACGGGGTCTGGAGAGGGAAAGTCAAACCGAGCGGGGTTGTCTTTGCCCAGACAGGTGGGAAGACCTACACGCTCGATCGGCGGATCATTCCGGGTTGGCTCTGTATTCTTCCGCCTTTCCTTGCCATTCTTCTGGCCTTTTTCATCCGGGACAACATCGTCGCCCTGTTTGCCGGAATCTGGCTCGGGTATATCCTGATTCTCGGTTTCGGCTTTTCTCAGCTGTTGGTCTCTATTCTTCATGCAGTGGAGAGTGTTGTTCTGGTGTTAGGGGATCATCCACAGCACGCCATGGTGTTGTTGTACGTCCTCATGCTGGGAGGGATGTTCGGAATTATTGTTCGCAGCGGGGGGATCAAAGGTTTTGCCGACTTTCTTTCCGGAAAAATTCATACCCGGCGCAGGGGGATGGTGGCGACCTGGTTTTTGGGAATCCTTTTTTCGCTGGACGATTATTCCGGCAGTCTTTCGGTCGGGATGAGTATGCGCTCTTTGACGGACCGGCTTCGAATTTCCCGGGAGAAGCTTGCCTATTTGGTGGATTCGGTCTGTGCTCCGATGGCGACGATCAGTATTTTTTCCGCCTGGGTTGTTTTCGAAACGGATCTTATGGTAGAGGCGGGTGTTTCCCAGGCGGAGGTCTACAAGACCTTCCTGTCGATGCTCCCGTACAGTTTCTACTCGCTGTTTTCGATTCTGTTTGTTTTTCTCATTTCCGTGACGCAACGCGATTTCGGTCTGATGCGGAAGGCGGAGAACCGTGCGGTGAGAAAGGGCCAGCTTTCCGGATTGCGAAGCCGGATCATGCCCGATCCTGAC
>CAYRLD010000098.1:0-8042 GCA_964424925.1 uncultured Planctomycetales bacterium | reverse complement strand
TGGGAGCGAGGAAACTTTGAAATCCATACCCCTCAAACAAAGGTGACCAAGCATACGATTTTGATTCTTGCCGGTTCTCGAGCTCAACTCGACAAATACGATGAACTCTTCTGTATCTACAATGTCTCGGTCGATCCGGTCATCATTCTGGGAGGGGGGCGTGTCGGACGGGGGACGGGACGTGCCCTGAAGGAGCGTGGAATTGATTATCGAATCATCGAGCGTATCGATGGATTAGTAAAAGATAAGGAGAAGGTTGTCGTTGGAAATGCGGCCGAATGGGAAGTCTTGCGGAAAGCGGGGATTGAGAAGGCTCCGGCTGTGGTGATCACAACGCATGATGATGATACCAATATCTATCTGACGCTCTACTGTCGAAAGCTTCGCCCTGATATTCAGATCATCAGTCGCTCTACGCTGGAGCGGAACGTAGCAACTCTTCACCGGGCCGGAAGTGATTTTGTGATGTCCTATGCTTCTATGGGGGCGAATACGATCTTCAACTACTTGAAGAGAGGGAAGACCCTTCTCCTCGCAGAAGGCTTAGATGTGTTCCGGGTGAAGGTTCCTGCGGATATGGCGGGCAAGACGATTGAGCAGACAAAACTTCGGGAAGAGACCGGTTGTACTGTGGTTGCTATCCAGAACGGTTCCGGTATTCAAATTAATCCTTCGCCTACGCTCCCTCTTCCGGCAGAAGCAGATATGATTCTCATCGGGAATGCGGAAGGGGAGAACCAATTCCTTGCGAAGCACGAAGTTTCCTAGGCGGATTCCTGCTTCTTGATTCCATCTAGACAGTAGGCCGAGACGTTTTCTCTTCGTGCCAGATCCTGGTTCTTTTTTCGAACCGTTATGTTCTTGGACGGTTCAGCCTTGTGATATTGGTGCAGGACGACCGCTTGTGTCCAGATCGACTTTGGAGAGACCCCGACCATCTGGAGCCTTCGCCGGACATCCTCATCGGCCCCACCCCATCCTTTGAACTGCTCATCATATCCATTGATCTTGTCGAGGTGTTCTCGTCGTACCGAATAGTTTAGGCCAATATTGGTGGGGCGTCCGCTTTTCCAGAGGGCTCGGTAGAGTAAATCCTTTAGATGACGTCTGCGTAGTCGCCTTTTCCGTTCCGGGGTGAGGAATTCCTCATACTGTCCTTGCAGGATAAAGGGCGGGGTGATTTCGTCTGTCTCTTTTTCCGTAAGGCGGATATATCCCCCGCAGAGCATTTTATCTTTTGCATCAAACTGTAGGTGGACTTGCAGTAGGTCGTTCATCGGAATTGAATCGCAATCGGTAAAGAGGATAATCGGAGCGGAACATTCGGAGATTCCCTTGTTTAGGATCGATGCCCGACGATGTCCCTCATGGTCGTGTCTGACATGGCGAATCGGAAAGGGAGCTTTGTCTGAAAATTCCTGAATTACCTCTTTCGTATGGTCCGTGGATCCGTCATCAGCGATCACGACTTCAAAGGCTTTTACTGTCTGGCAGAGATATCCCGTGAGGCAATGGCGCAAAGATTCTGCACGATTGAATGTGTTGACCAGGACGCTGATTCTCGATTTATGAGTTCCGATAGTTCAAGAGTATGGCGTAGTGCGTCCCAGGTTACAAATTTTAACTGTTTTTTGGATCTGGTCTTTCCGGTGTGAACTTGACTTGTTTCGAGTGCGAAAGTAGACTCTGACACCCTATGTCTATCAATATACAGCTTCCAGACGGTTCAGAGCGGGAATTAGCCGATGGCGCGACCGCGTATGATTTGGCCGAGTCCATTTCTCCTAATTTGGCGAAAGTGGTTCTGGCGGCAAAAGTAAACGGTCAGATTCAGGATTTTCATACACCGTTGCCTGATAAGGCCGAAGTCCTTCTTCTGAAATCAGGGACCGAAGAAGCTCTTGAAGTTCAACGTCACTCTGGGGCGCACATTCTCGCCGGTGCGGTACAACGAATTTTTGGCTCGGATGTGCGTTTTGGCATCGGTCCTGCTATCTCGGACGGCTTTTATTACGATCTCGAACTTCCCCGGAAAATTTCCGATGAAGATCTCCCCAAGATTGAAGCGGAAATGCGTAAAATTATTGAGGAAGATGTTCCCTTTCGCCGGGAAGACCTTCCGAAATCAGAAGTGATCGGGCGAATGAAGGAGATGGGACAGAATTATAAGCTTGAGATCCTCGAAGGGATTGAGGACGAGAGCGCTTCTCTCTATCAAGATGGTGATTTTATCGATCTGTGTGAAGGTCCACATGTTTCCTCCACTGGAAAAGTGGGCGCTTTTCAACTCGACCGGATTACGGGAGCTTATTGGCGAGGCGATGCCAAAAATCGAATGCTCACCCGTATTTACGGGTTGATGTTCGCGAATAAGAAGGATTTGAAGAAATTCCTTCATCAACGGGAAGAGGCGAAAAAGCGGGATCATCGAAAACTTGGGAAGGAACTGGATCTCTTCTCTGTCCACGATGAGGCGGGCGCGGGCTTTATCCACTGGCACCCTCGTGGAACTACTCTTCGAATGTTGGTCGAAGATAAGTGGAAAGAGATGCATCTAGATCGGGATTACGAACTTGTAATGACCCCGCACGTGGTGAGCGAGGAGATTTACCGGAGAACCGGTCACCTCCAGGCGTACCAGGATGTGATGTTCCCAGGTATGGAGGAAGAAGGGCAAGCTTTTCGAGTGAGACCGATGAACTGCCCCGGTCATGCGATGATTTATAAGACCCGGACCCGTTCTTACCGAGATCTCCCTTTGAGATATGCGGAACTTGGCACCGTTTACCGCTACGAGAAATCGGGCGTTTTGCACGGATTAATGCGGGTTCGTGGATTTACGATCGATGATTCCCATATTTTTGTCGAACCAGACGATGCGGAACGGGAGATCGTGGAAGTCTTCCATTTTGGAATGGAGTGGCTTCGTTCTTTCGGATTCGATGATTTTGATATTTATCTCTCTACACGCCCGGATAAGTACGTAGGAGAGATCTCAGACTGGGATAAGGCAACAAGTGCCCTCCGGACCGCCTTGGAGAAGACCGGAGTTGAGTTTGGGCTCGATGAGGGCGGTGGGGCTTTTTATGGGCCTAAAATTGACGTAAAGGTGAAAGATTCCCTTGGCCGGCTCTGGCAGTGCATGACGATCCAATTTGATTTTAATCTGCCACGAGAAGAGCGACTTGACATTCAGTACACAGATCGCGACAATTCCCCGCATCGCCCCTATGTTGTTCATCGGGCCCTGATGGGTTCCGTAGAGCGGTTTTTGGGCGTTTTGATTGAACATTATGGTGGGGATTTCCCGCTTTGGCTCGCTCCGGTGCAGGTAATGGTCCTCCCGGTGACAAACGATGATGCGGAATATGCCCAGGAAGTGCAAAAAAGGCTCCGAAAGGAAGGTTTTCGGAGCGAAATTGATTTGTCGAGAGAGCGGATCTCGTATAAGATCAGAAGCTCGACTCTCCAGAAAATACCCTATATGCTGGTGGTCGGTGCCCGCGAAAGAGAATCGGGGGCCGTAGCTGTCCGCGAGCGCAAGCAGGGTGATCAAGGACAAATGATTTTGAATGATCTCTTAGAAAAATTGAGGAGGGAGATTGGCGTTACCCAGAGGAATGCCGCCGAGACCGCAACATCGGGTTAATGGCCAGATACGGGTCCGGGAAGTACGGCTAGTAGATGTAGATGGGGGCATGCTCGGAGTAACTCCGACGGACGAAGCCCAGAAGCTCGCATTTCAGAAGGGGGTAGACCTTGTAGAGGTTTCTCCCGATGCGAAGCCTCCTGTGTGTAAGCTCCTTGATTACGGAAAATTTAAATACGAACAGAAGAAGAAGACGAAGGAATCGAAGAAGAAACAGCACGTTCAAGTTCTTAAGGAAGTTCGACTTCGACCCCGGACGGAAGAACATGATTTCATGACCAAGGTCAATCATGCCCGGGGATTTTTAATGGATGGCGATAAGGTCCTCTTGACCGTTTTCTTTAAGGGACGTGAACGAGCGCATAAAGACTTGGGACGGATCCAAATGGTCCGGATCAAGAAGGAATTGGAACATATTGCCAAAGTAGAACGAGATATTAGTATGTTTGGCCCTCGAATGCAGATTACGCTGGCGCCACTGCCTCCAGCGAAGCAGAAACCAAGCCCGAAAGAGGTTGCTGCGGCGGAAGCGGCTGCGCTGAAAGCCAGAGTGGAAGCCGAAACCGAAGCTGAAAAGGCTTCAGCAGGGGAAGTCCCGAAGGTGGAAGAAACTCCTCCTCCGGAAGCTCCTGTTTCTGAGGAAAGCCCCTCCAAAGGAGAAGAAAATGCCGAAGCTTAAGACGAACAAAGCTGCAAAAAAGCGTTTCAAAATAAGCGCTCGTGGGAAGGTGATGCACCGTCCTGCCGGGAAGCAGCACATCAACTCGGGAATGTCGTCGACCCGCCGCCGCAAAGCACGGAAGTGGCGCGCGTTTGATGGAAAGCATGATGCTGCGGATATTCTCCGCCTAACTGATAACGAGGGAAAAGATGCGAGTCAGTAGTGGACCCGAAAGAAAGAAACGAATTAAGAAGATTCTGAAGCAGACCAAGGGTATGCGTTCCGGGCGGCGGAGACTTCTCCGCTCTGCCAAAGAAGCGCTTATGCGCTCGGGACAGAATGCCTATACCGGCAGAAAGAACAAGAAGCGGGACATGCGGTCGATGTGGATTGTCCGTATTAATGCGGCATGTGAGCTACGGGATATTCCTTATCACCGGTTTATGAACGGCCTGAAGAAGGCGAGCGTGGAACTCAATCGGAAAGCGCTTTCTGAAATTGCCATCTCTGATGAGAAGGCCTTTGACGTACTGGTGGACACCGCGAAAAAAGCTCTCGTCTAAGTGGCGAACGAACTCAAATAAATACCGGGGAATTCACCAAACAAATGATGGTGGATTTCCCGTTTTTTTTTCTCGGAACGGAATCAACATGAATCTCGAATCCCATATTTCAGAAGTTCTTGCTCAATTTGAGTTGGATGCTCAAAAGGAGCCTGACCGGCTGAAATCGAAATACCTGGGTCCCAAAGGGGCGGTTCGGGACCTGTTTGGCTTGATGAAAGAGCTTCCTCCCGCAGAGAAAGGCCTCGCAGGGAAGCGTCTCAACGAATTTAAGCAGGAACTCGAAGGGCGGATCCAGGAGGTGGCCAAACCCTCTTCTCAGAAAAGCCATTCTGATTTTGATCCGACCCTTCCCGGGGCTGCACCGGAGGCGGGACGTCCCCATCCGGTCATGCGGGTGTGGGATGAGATTGTTACAACCTTCCAACGTCTTGGCTTTGATGTGGTGTACGGACCGGAGATCGAGAACGAAGAGAATAATTTTGATGCCCTCAATGTTCCTCCAGAGCATCCTTCTCGCGATGCATTCGATACGTATTACATTGAGTCTCCCTGGCTGTTGCGGACGCATACCTCTCCGGTTCAGATTCGAACGATGAAGGCTTCGAAGCCTCCGATTCGGATCATTGCTCCCGGAAAGGTTTTTCGAGCCGATAAGCCAGATGCGGGCCACTCTCCGATGTTCCACCAAGTGGAAGGTTTGATGGTGGGGGAGGATGTTACCTTTGCCCAGTTGAAAGGGGTTCTTGAGCTTTTTGCGAAATCGATGTGGGGTGCGGATTCCCGGATTCGATTCCGCCCTAGTTTCTTTCCTTTCACCGAGCCAAGTGCCGAGGTAGACGTTTCCTGCTTTATCTGTTCCGCGAAAGGATGCCCGGCGTGCAAGCAGGCGGGATGGATGGAAGTTCTCGGGAGTGGGATGGTTCATCCGAAAGTTCTCGCGAATTGCGGGATCGACCCTGAAAAATATACCGGCTTCGCCTTTGGCATGGGGATCGACCGGATCTGTATGTTGAAGTATGGAATCCCCGATATTCGACTTCTTTTTGAAAATCATTTTCGTTTCCTGAGGCAGATATGAAGCTTCCCGTTTCGTGGATAGGGGAATATACCGAGGTAGGGTCTCCGGATGAAGTAGCCGGGATTCTGACCCGTGCGGGTATCGAAATTGAAGATCAAGAGGGGGAGGTTCTCGATCTGGGGATCTCGGCAAACCGGGCCGATCTTCTCTCGGTCCTGGGTGTCTCTCGTGAGTTGGCAGTTCATCAAGGAAATTCGGTACAGGTTCCCACTCTTTCAGAAAGCTCTGGAGCGCCCGTTGATGTGGACGTCTCCGTCGAAACTCCCGATCTTTGTGACCGGTATACGGCGCGAGTGATTGAGGGGGTGACGGTAGGGGAATCGCCTTCCTGGATGAAGGAGCGTCTGGAGGCCGCAGGGCTGCGTCCGGTCAATAACATTGTGGATATTACCAACTACGTTCTCCTTGAATCGGGGCAACCTCTTCATGCATTTGACCGGGATCTCTTGAAGGGAAAGCAGATTTCCGTGCGAAGTGGGAAAGGCGAGAAGATGACCGCCATCGACGGTCGTGAATATGAGCTGACGTCGGAAATGTTAGTGATCGCCGATCAGGAAGTTCCGGTTGCGATTGCGGGGGTCATGGGGGGAAAAGATTCTGAGGTTCATGAGGGGACTAAGAATATTCTTCTCGAAAGCGCTTCCTTCGACCGAATTTCCGTACGACGTACCTCTCGGAAGTTGGGTTTAATTAGCGATTCTTCCTATCGATTTGAACGGGGTGTAGATTGGGCCACGGTAGATTGGGCTTCTCAGAGAGCTGCGCAACTCATGGCAGAGTTGGCAGGGGGGACGGTCCTTTCTGGAGTGGTGGATGTCTCTCGGCCGGCTCCTGAAATCTCTCCGATCTCCTTTCGTCCCGAAAGAGTTTCTCGTGTTTTGGGTATGGAGATCTCACCGACTCGGATCGATGAAATTCTCAAGGGAATCGGTTGCGAAAAGGATGGTTCGGGAGCGATTCTTCCTCCGGCAAATCGGCGTGATCTCCGAGAAGAGGTCGACTTGATTGAGGAGGTTGTTCGTGTGGAGGGATATGATCAGGTCCCTTCCGATACGGCGTTGCAAACACGAGTCGTGAAAGATCAGCCGATCGATCTGGTTCGACAAGAAGTACGATCGATCCTCTTGGGAACCGGTTGTTTTGAGGTCGTTACCTGGAGTTTCGAGGGGAAGAAGTACCCCTCTCTTGAAGAAGGAGTTTGGTCCAAAGAAGGTCCCCTAGGGCTTCGGGACCCAGAGGGCAATGTGGATCGAGTCTTGCGAAAATCGATTCGACCGAGTCTTGTGGAAGTTCTGGAGACGAACCAGAATTATAAGGAAGAACTTGTTCCCATTTTTGAACTGGCCACCGTTTATTTCCATGAGAAAGAAAGCTTCGGAGAGAAAAAGGTTCTCGGTCTTGCAACCCCCTATGGATATGCCGATCTAAAGGGCCGGATGGAGCAGATTCTTGCCCACTTGGGGGTTTCGGCAACCCAGGTGTCCCTCCGTATGGAGGTGGTTTCCGAAGTGCCGGAGGTAGCCGTAGGCGAACTCGATTTTGAGGCTCTTGTCTCCGCAGCCTCATTAGGTAGAAAATTCACCGATTTTTCTCGGACTCCACCCGTAAAAAGGGACCTCGCCATCGTCTTGAAGGAAGAGGTATCATGGGAACAAGTAGAAGCCACGATTCGAAAAACAGGCTCCGAAATGCTGGGGGAGATCGAATTTATCGATCTCTACCGCGGAAAACCGGTCCCAACTGGACACAAAAGTCTCGCTTTGCGTATGACGTTTCAGGCGAGTGGACGGACTCTTACAAGCGAAGAGGTCGAGAAGTCGGTTTCTGCCGTTGTAAAGGCGCTTGCGGAGAACCTCGGGGGCGAACTTCGCAGCTAATCCGACCAGCGCTTTCCTTGACACCCTCTGGGGGGGGCCCTAGAATCGCCTCGGGTTATCCATTTCCGGTTCTTTTCAGGCGATCAATATGACAGAACGCCATCGACTTGGCGCCATGCTCCTGGACGCTCATCTCCTATCCGAGGAGCAACTCAACCCTCGGGCTTCGTGAAATCCTTCGTCAGGATCCCGATATTGTTTATGTCGGTGA
>CAYRLD010000097.1:0-8086 GCA_964424925.1 uncultured Planctomycetales bacterium | reverse complement strand
CCACGCAATCCCTCCCATGATCAGAGAGGCGATTGCGGAAAGGACCACCGTCCTCGATACATTCAGATCCGCCAGGTCGGGTAACTTTTTCTTCAGGAAGTACCGAAGCGTCAGGAAGCTTCCCACACCACTGATCGCGGTCGCCGCGGCAATTCCCGCTTCCTGGAAGAACCAGACGAGGGTCATATTGAGCGTCAGGTTGAGTCCCACCATCGCTGCACTCACCCGCACCGGCGTGATCATATCTTTCATCGCATAAAAGGCCCGAACTTGAACGGTGTTCGCGCTGTAAAAGCACATCCCGAGGGCGTACAGCTGAAGATTTCGGGCGGTCCGGTCCGTGGCGTCGAATGCCCCGTGTTCAAAAACGAGAGCGATGATCTCATGACTGAAAAGGAGCAGGCCCACCGTCGAAGGAATCGCCAGGTAGAAGACCCCCCGAAGTGCTTTGCCGAGCAGATCTTTTTTATCGCTGTGGGGGGAAGAGAGCGCGGGGAAGACCGCGGTGGCAATAGAGGCGCCGATCAAAGAAAGAGGCAGATTATTGACCTGGCCACCATAAAAGAGGGAAGAGACCGCTCCGTGCCCGGGGACAAAGAGCTCGGCGATTACGCTGTCCATAATTTCATTCACCTGGACGAGTGCGAGACCGAAGATCACCGGAACAAAAGAGTTCCGGACTTCGCGTACCCCCTCCCCTCCGCGCAGATCAGGTCGGTATCGGATCTTTCGGGCGAGGAGGGGGGGCAGAAGAATCGCTACCTGGAAGATCCCCCCCACCAGAATGCCGATGGCGATGAGATCGATATTCTTTCCTGCCGACAGAAAAACCGCCGTGATGAAAACAATGTTCAGAACCACTGGTGTCAGGGCAGGGGTCGAAAAGTGGTTCAAACTTTGGAGGGTCGCCGAAATGATCGCAGCAATACAGACCAGGAAGAGGTATGGGAGCATGATCCTCAAAAGCCGACTGAAGAGAACGGTTTTTTGGTCCCCAGCGAAATGAGGAAGCAGAAAGGTGATCACGATTCCGAGAAGAACCATCCCCGCGAGCAGGATTGCCAGTCGGGTAATAATTCGGTTAAAAAGCTCCCGGGCATCCTCTTCCCTGCCGGAGTCCCATCGTTGAACAAAAGCAGGAACGAACGCGGCGGTGAGGGCTCCCTCCCCGAAGAGTCTTCGAAAAAGATTCGGGATTCTCCAAGCGATCGTAAAGGCGTCCCAAAGAATTCCGGCGCCAAAAAAATGAGAACAGAGAATGTCCCGGAAGAGTCCCAGGAATCGGGACAAGAGCGTAAAAAGCCCGATGGTTCGGGCATGACCGACAAAAGACCTCTCCCCCATGATTCTGGATACTCTCCTTTCCTCCCACAGCCTACTGAAAGAGGGTCAATGACGCATCTCTTTGTTCAGTGTTCTTTCGATATCGCTCCGGGTACAATTCCGGGAGATGAAGGCAGAAATCCTCGATTTGTATGGCCGTTTACAGAGCCGGTATCGTTGGGTCCGGGGGGTCGATCTTCTTTTGGAACTCTCTTTTTTTCTATCGATCCCCATAGGGGCGCTCTTACTTTTTACCCGACTCTTTTATGAATGGAATTGGATCGAAACAGAGCTTTCTACTTGGGCCGTCTCTTTTATGGCGGGAGGGCTTCTCTTTGCTCTTCTTTTCTCTTTTGCACTCACTTTTGCGCAAAGAATTTCTCGCGCAGAAATTGCTGGTTTCGTCGATCGAATGGTGGGAGGCGAAGAACGATTTCTTAGTGCGGTGGAGGTCGCTCATGCGGGGAAAGAGGGGGTTTTTCATTCGTTACTTCTGGCCGATGCTTCCCGGCTTCCGATCATCCCCCGGAACATAATCCGGTGGCCTCGAATCGGATATCGATGGGGAACCGGTCTGGCTCTTGGAGTGGCTTTTGTTTTGAATGCTTTTCCTCCAGAAGAGCCTCCCCCTCCCGTCGCTCTTTGGTCTCTTTCTTCCCAATCGGGTCCCGCCCCGCTAGAGATCGAATGTATTTCCCATCATCAGGGCGTCGTAGAAAAGGTCGAATGGGATTTTGGAGATGGAGAGAAAGAATCGGGAGTGACGGCCGTACACCGGTATGACCGCCCAGGAACGTACACTCTTCAATTGACCGTTTCTGGCCCGGGAGGAGTCTCGCAGAAAGAGGTCAACATTGATGTTCTTTCTTCTCAAAACCCGTGGTCCCAATTCGAAATCCACCCCAAAAAAGGTCGGGCCCCTCTTTCGATAACGACCCGAAACCGATCTCGAAACGGGAAAGAGTTTCAATGGAATTTTGGGGATGGATCGATTTCGAAGAAAACAAACCCATTGCATGAATATTCTCTCCCGGGTTCTTACAAGGTGACCCTGACGACCATCAACGAGTGGGGAAGCCATGCCTCCGAAGAAACCGTCCTGGTTATTGGTGCCGAAGCCCCCCTATCCGACTTTCGTGCTTTTCCTCGTTCTGGAGAAGCACCATTATTGGTTTCGTTTGAAAACCTTTCTACGGGAGAAATTGAGGCTTCCGAATGGGATTTCGGAGATCTGTTCTCAGTAGGAAACGAAAGTGAAGCAGAAAGAAATCCGGAACATCTTTTCCGATTTCCCGGAACCTATACCGTAACATTAATCAGTCGTGGATCCGGGGGGGAAGACGTAGAAAAAAAGAAAGCTTATATCCAGGTAGGGAATTCATCCGGGGGAGGGGTTGGTAAAGGGGAGGCCCCCCACACCCCCACCAAACGAGGAAAGACGAAATCGAAAAAATCAGGCGGAGAAGAAGGGGGACTTTTTGGAGATCGGTCAAAACCAAACCAGATTAAAATTGACCCTATAACAGTTCCCTCTTCTTCTCGGGAGAACGAGAAGATCGATCGGGATCGGTGGGTCTGGTCAGGGAAAGAACGGGATATAACGAAAAAGGATGGCCGGGATTTGAAACAACTCTTTCCCGAATATCAGAGGGGCGTGGAAAAAACAATGGGAAAAGAAAAGGTGCCTCCTGTTGTTCGGGATTATATAAAAAAATACTTTGAACAGATTCGTCCGAAATGAAGACCGCTTATTTTGATAATTCAGCCACAACGCGTATGGATCCTCGAGTTCAAGAGGTTCTGCTTACAACTCTTTCAACGGTGTATGGAAACCCTTCTAGCCCTCATGCGGCTGGCCGAGAAGCGCGAAAAATAATTGAAGACTCTCGGGAACAGGTTGCTCAAGCCCTTGGGGTCTCCGATCGTGAAATCCTTTTTACTTCCGGTGCGACGGAAGCGAACAATCTGATTTTGCGGGGAGTGGGGGAGAAAAACGGAAAGCATATTATTACCACCCAAATAGAACATCCCTCTGTTTTAGAAGTATGCTCTTTCTTGGAAAAAGAGGGGTGGTCTATAACACGCCTTCCCGTGAATGATCAGGGGGCTCTACTTCCTTCGGATGTTCAAAAAGCCATTACGGAAGAAACGTCATTGGTTTCTGTGATGTGGGCCAACAATGAAGTCGGAACCGTTCAACCCGTAGAAAAATTAGGTAAAGATCGAACCTACCTCCTTCATTCTGATGCCGCACAAGCACTGGGAAAGGTTCCTGTGAATGTGAACGAGGTAGATTTCCTTACTCTTTCGGGCCATAAACTTCACGGTCCAAAAGGGATAGGGGCGCTCTATTTTCGGAAAGGAGTTCCCTTGCACCCTCTCCTTTTCGGCGGAGGGCAAGAGTTTGAAAAGAGGGGGGGGACGGAAAACGTGGCTCTCATTGCGGGCTTTGCAATGGCGGTTTCCCTTGCTGTGGAGGAATTATCGAAGAATCGAACTGCCATGGAAGAAAATCGGCAACGTTTGATGGGGATGGTCACAACGATATCTAATTGTTCTGTTTTAGGGTCAGAAGCCGAGCGACTCCCGAACATTTTGAATGTCTGTTTTGAAGGAGTGGATGCAGAAGCGCTCGTTTTAGCGTTGGATGCCGAGGGGGTTCATGTCTCCTCTGGGTCTGCTTGCTCCTCTTTAAGCACCGAACCCTCTCATGTTTTATTAGCGATGGGAATCCCAATGAACAAAGCGAAAACGTCTGTGCGGTTTTCTATCGCCGTAGATACGACAAGGGAAGAGCTAGACCATCTATTCGAAGTTCTTCCTAAAACGGTCTCCCGGTTGCGCTCTTATTCGGAGAAAAAGGTCGATGGATGATGTGATGATCAGTTGGATTACCTGTGCCCATCGAGAAGAAGCAGAAAAGATCGCCGAAACACTTGTGCAAGAGAAGATTGTCGCGTGTGTAAATATCATCCCTGGGGTTACTTCTGTCTTTTTCTGGGAAGGGAAAATATGCCGGGAAGAAGAAGTTCTTCTGATGGTGAAATCCGTTTCTACGAATCAGGAAATTTTGATCGAGAAGGTAAAAGAGCTTCATAGTTATTCCACTCCTGAAATAATTTCCGTTCCGGTTCAATCGGGAAACCCTGGTTACCTTCAATGGGTTATGGATGTTACCAAGTGACATTTTCAAGATCTGTCCTCTTGGTTTCTCTGGGAATACTGACGCTTACAGGAGGGGTTCTTTTTTTTGTCCTTCCGGAAGTTGATGCGGATTTAGAAAACGCGATCCGGGCGGTAGAATTCGCGATAGAGAGAGGGGATTCGGATGGGGTTATTCCCTATATTTCTCCTCACTTTGAAAGTGAAGGGAAAACCTATCAAGATGTTTCCGCCCGTATTCGTGAGAATCTAATTAAAGACCTTTATGAGTCGATTGTAATTATTGATCGAGAGGTTGAAATGGTGGGAACGGTTGGAAGGGTGACCTGTCGAATTCGCTTTATTCGCCCTCGGGCGGTTCCGGTTCCGTTTGTGGAATACAAAGTTCTCGCGGAGTGGAGGCAAGGGGAGAAGGGGTGGCGAATTGTTTCTGGGAAGGCGGAAGAGGCGACGATTCGGAAATGAGTACGCGGGCTTTTTTAATCATTCTTTTTGTTTTTGCCTTTTCTATACGATTTGGCGCTACGCTTGTTCTCCCTGAGAAAGTACTTCTCTTGTCCGATTCGAGGGAATATCGAGATATCGCAATTAATATTGCGGCCGGCGACGGAGTCATTCTGCATGAAGGGGCGAAAGCAAAGCGTCCTCCCGGGTATCCTCTATTTTTAAGCTTATCGGAGAAGCTTTTCCCGGGGAAACAGGAAGTCCTATTTCTATCGCAAGCTTTCCTTGGGGGGGGGCTCTGTGTTCTCGTCTTTTTGATTGGCCGGATTACAGTGGGAAAAACGGTTGCGGTCCTCGCCGCTCTATTATGCGCTGTTTATCCTTTGTTGATCTATTCCGGATCCTCCCTCCTTATTGAACCTCTTTATTCGATTCTCTTTATATTTGAAATCTTTTTCCTTATTCGCGCTCAGGGGGAATGGAAGTATGGTTGGTTAGCCGGATTAGCTGGGGGTTTAGCTTCTCTTGTTCAAGCGGGCCATATTCTGTTTTTTCTGCCGGTTCTCTTATACCGGCGCGGAAAATATGCGGTTCCTTATCTTGTCACTTTCTTGTTCGTGATCAGTTTATGGAGTTGGCGGAACCGAGAGGTCCTTGGAGAGTGGGTGCCAATAACAACGCAATCTGGTTATACCCTATATGAATCAATGGGACCTGATGCGACAGGGGGGACGGTTGGGTCGATTATGAAACTTCCCCCTCAGAAGGGGTTGGGAGAGGTCGCTTATGATCGACTGTTGCGAGATTTGGCTTGGGAAAACGTGACGCCCAATCGATTTCTTTCTTTAGCTCTTCAGAAGCAGAAGAGGTTTTGGAGTGTGGTGCCAAATGCGGAAGGGATGAAAAGCGGAATGTTTTATTTCGCGACGCTCTGTTTTCTCCCAATCCTTTTTGGGTTTATGTTTGCTTTGTTGAAATGGCGTCGGATTCGGGAGGAGGCGGGGTGGCTGTTGTTACCGATTGCCTACACAGCGACACTTCATCTAATATTTTTAGGGTCGATTAGGTACCGGCTTGCCGTAGAACCGTTTTTAATCTTGTTAGCTTGTTGGGGTGTCTCGCAATTTATACAAGCCGGTGCGCTTTCAGGACGCGGCGCAGTGTGGTTATCCCCTTCGGGGTCATCGGACTAAGAGGCAAGCGGAATTCCGCCTGTATGTATCCCATCATTTTTAGAGCGGTTTTAACGGGGATCGGGTTTGTTTCGATAAAAAGGGTTTTAAATAAGTGGTAGTGCGCCAAATGAATTTTTCGCGCTTTTCGGAAATCCCCTTTTAAAGCGGCGGCACACATTTGTGAGATTTGTTTGGGAACGATATTCGCCGCAACACTAATGACGCCTTTGCCACCCAGAGCCAGCATGGGATAGGTAAGAGAGTCTTCCCCACTTAAAATCGCAATGTCGCATAAATTCCTGATTTCGGAGATCTGGTCAAGGCTCCCTGAAGCTTCTTTAACGGCGACGACTTCTTTTTTTCGGAATAGTCGTGCAATAGTTTCGGGGGTCATGTGGACTCCGGTACGACTCGGAACGTTATAAAGAATTTGAGGAAGGGGCGCTGCTTTGGCAATCGCCGAAAAGTGTCGATATAGCCCTTCTTGCGTCGGTTTGTTGTAATAAGGGGTAACGATCAACGCAGCATCCGCTCCAAGATCTTTTGCCATTTTTGTCATTTCGATCGAACCGGCGGTATTATTCGATCCTGTTCCGGGGGCGATAATCATTTTTCCCCGGGCCATCTTCACAACCGTTCGAATCACCTCGGCTTTTTCTTCAGTGGTTAATACAGGCGACTCTCCCGTGGTGGCAACAGGGCAGATTCCATTTGTCCCAGAGCGCAGATGGAAATCAACGAGATTCCGAACCGCGGGAAGGTCCACTTTTCCTCCCCGGTAAGGTGTGGCAACAGCGACGAAGGATCCTTGTATTTTTTTCATGTGGACTTGAATGTACGCCCCGTAAGGGATCCCGTCAAGGTTCCACCCCCGTTAGGGGGTGTCGTTGTATTCAAAAGTAGTTGTCGGAACACTGGAGTTTGCAACGTTCGTTCCCTGGTAACTCCAATTGGAGTAGTCAGCCGTAATCTGATCCCAACAGGAATGGGGTTGAGCCCCTTGGGTTACGTGATTATCAGAGCCACACCAGCGGATGGAAGAAAACCCGAGGTCCATGATACAGGCATCGTCCTGCGTTCCATCTGCATATTCATCAACCAGTAAAGTTCCCAGTCCCCAACGTAGCCAAAAAACCATGTGAGAAGCTTCATGGAGATTGGTGAACCAGCTAGAGTTTTCCGGTACCGCACAAAAGTGACCTTGCCGTCCATTGTATTCTTGGACATATCCTCCCCAAGGAAGATCCCATGTGCTGCCTGTGAAGACCATCATGTCGTACGTTCCGGATTGATAGTAGGTGCTCGCATTCGTTCCCGGGGCAACATTATCGGTAAACACCACTCTATGAAGATAAACTTGTTCTTCAGAAACGTTCCAAAGGTCCAAACTTGTAGCAGCAAGTTTCGCCGCCCAACTTTGCATGGTAGAGAGTGGAACGTTATTGTTCACCGCTACGTACCAGGTGAGGCCCACTGGGGGGGTCATGCTGTAAGGGATGATGGCGTCGTCGGTTGTGTTTTCAGAGCCACTCCCTGCTGCACTTCCACTTCCGCTCCAGGAAGGAGCTCCGTATCCGTTTCCGCCTCCATGGCTACTTCCAGACCCTTCTCCACAAGCAACCAAACTACTTACTCCAACCAAGATTAAAATATATTTTATCATCGTTTATATCCCCTATTGTTCGTATTACCCTTATTTTATTCATGATCATCTGTTGTGGAGATTGCAGGGTCTTGTGAAACCTGTCAGAGAATTTCCTTCGAACCTTCATTTCCACTTCCTTGATGATTAACTCTACATATATTGTACAACTAGTACATATAATATGTCAAGTGTGAATTAATTATTCACGAAAATAGGATAGGTGGGTGTCTTGGCTTGTAACTCGTTGGTTTATAGGTGTTTAATTTTTAGTTGAGGGGTAGCGATAAGGTGGTACATGACTTTACCTCTAGAGGGTGTACCACGTGTTCCCCCTGCG
>CAYRLD010000096.1:0-8087 GCA_964424925.1 uncultured Planctomycetales bacterium | reverse complement strand
TGTCTTTATCGAGCTCTTGGGGCAGAGCCTCCAATCTTTGCTCATATCCCTCTCATTCTCGATCCAGGGGGAGCGAAGATCAGTAAACGGAAAGAGTACGATTTCCCGGTTTCGGTCGAGGAGACGCGACAGGCGGGATATCTTCCGGAGTCCTTCATCAATTTTCTTGTGCTCCTTGGATGGTCTCCCGGAGATGACCGGGAGTTGATGGCGATGGCGGAGATGATTGAGGCTTTTACCCTTGAACGTTGTAGTACGACTCCCGCTCGGTTTCTTCGGAACAAACTCGATTTTATGAATGGTCATTATATTCGGGAGGGGAATCCCGACCGGATTCTGGAACTTTGTAAACCTTATCTGGAAGCACGATATTCCCTAGGGGCTATTCCTGAAGAACAGTGGAAACCGGCTGTTCAGGTTCACCAGTCTCGAATCAAAAGGCTCGACGAGATTGCCGATGCGATCGAATATGTTCTCTCCGATGAAATTACCTATATGGAAAAAGCGGAAAGGAAATGGCTGCAAAAAGAGGGGGTTCGTGAGATTCTCCAGGAATTAAGGTCAGGTCTGGAAGGTCTCCCCTCCCTGGATCAGGAACCGGTGGAACATCTCCTCAAATCATTGGCAGAAAAACATGATGTGAAAATGAGCCGTGTTGCCCAACCTCTTCGAGTTGCGCTAACCGGGAAGGACGCCAGTCCTTCCATGCACGATACACTTGGATTACTCGGAAAAGAACGCTCGATTGAGCGCATTGATAAAGCCATGGAACGTCTTTCGGGATAAAGCCTTTGTCAGGGGAGGGGATTATGTCACAGGTTTTGGTCGTTGGTAGTGTGGCGCTTGACAGCGTCGAGACCCCAAAGGGGACGCACGAAAATCTTCTCGGTGGCTCCGCAACTCACTTCTCTTTTAGTGCGTGTAATTTCACTGATGTTCGATTGGTCGGGGTCGTCGGAAAAGATTTTCCGACCGAGCATGTAGATTCCCTTCATAAAAAGGGTGTTGATACCGGCGGATTGGTTCAGAAAGAGGGTCTTACTTTCCGGTGGACCGGGAAATATCGGGGTACCATGGATTCCGCCGAGACCCTTTCCCTGGCCTTGAATGTGTTTGGTGATTTTCAACCGGAAGTCCCGGACAATTTCAGATCGACCCCCTATGTTCTTTTGGGGAATGCGAGTCCCGAGATCCAGCAGGCCACTTTGGACCAACTGGAAAATCCCGCCTTTGTCATGATGGATACGATCGATTTTTGGATCAAAACGAAAAGGGCTGCGCTTGAAAATTTACTCGGAAGTGTTCACGCCTTGTGTGTGAATTATGAAGAGGCACGGAAATTAGCGCAGAAACATAACATGGCTTCGGCCATCCGGGTGCTTCTCGATAAAGGCCCCCGGGTGATCATTATCAAGCGAGCTGAACATGGAGCTACGCTGGCCACGAGGGACATGCTCTTCCATGTTCCCGCCTATCCCACCGATCAGGTAGTCGATCCGACCGGCGCAGGGGATTCCTTTGCTGGAGGAGTCATCGGGTACCTTTCCAAACACGGAACGGATGAAGCTTCTCTTCGCCAGTCTTTGGTGTATGGGTCGGTAATGGGGTCATTCTGTGTTGAGGAATTCGGAACAAATCGATTGCAGGGGATTGGAATGAAGGAGATCGATTCCCGAGTCGATTCCCTCAAGAAAATGATGGTGTTATGACCGAAGGATCAAAGGAGTGGATGGTAGGTCTTCCTGACCACCCCGATCTCCTTTCGGTAGAAGACCTCCTCCGATTAATCCATTTGGGGCAGATTCGGGAAACGGATCTTGTCCGGCGTACAGGGGATACATGGCATGCCGCCAGCGATATTTCTGAATTACAAGCGGCGTTCGCGAAGGGGGAGGCTTCCTCCCGGAAAACAAGAAGGCGCCCTTTGAAATCCCTTCCCCCCCCTGAACCTCAAAAGGAAGTTCCTGCGGTAATTTCCGGTCGTCCAGAAGGTTCGATGGAGGGAAAATATTATTCTCCCACCGATCTCCTTCGTGCCGTTTCCCATGGAATGGCCCCCCGGAATCTTTCGGTATCCGTTCTCTTCCTGTTTCCTGTGTTTTCTCTCGTATTTCTTTTTTCCGAATCTATATCCAATCCTCTTCTTCGATATTCGGCTTTGTCTTTGGGGTTTGGATGCGGGATCTCTTTTGTCACTTTTGTGCTCTCCCATATATCGCGGAGCCAAATGGAGGGGGGGGATGTCCGCGTGGGATGGGCCCTTGGATGGGCCTTACGCCGTTGGTGGGCTGTATTATCGTTACCCCTTATTGTTCTTTTCCCCGCCGCCTTCTTCACCGGAATTTTATATCTCCTTGGGATTTTCAGTTCTTCTACAGAATCGGCCGCCTCCATCGTTCGCAGCTTATATTTTGTTCCTGTGTTGGCCGGTTTGGGATTGATGGGATGTTTTCTCTTTCTGGAATTTCTTCTCATGCTTGTTCCTTCCGGCATGGTGATCGAGAATGAATCCCTGCGGAATGCTCTTCGGAGTACTCGTTTTTACCTGCGAACTCAAACTGGCCGATTCCTTTTTCATTGGTTGGTGATTACGGTTGGGTGTGCGGTTTCGTATCGGATCATTTCCTATTTCATCTATCGTGGATTTGCATTCGCCGCTGATATTACCGGGCAGGCTCTTCAAGAAGGGTCAAAACTTGAATTGGTCTACTCCGGTCTTCGCGAAGGGCTCAGTCTCGCCATTCCGGTTTCCCTCTTTGTTACGATGAGTGTTCTCTCTTTCCTGGTTCTCCGAGAGGAAGAGATGGAGTATTTAACAGAAGAGGAGATGGGCGAGGCGGACGAGACTCATCCCTCAACCCAGGATTAAAAAAAAAGCCCTCCACGAGGGAGGGCTTTCAATTTTACGCCTGGCAACAACCTACTTTCCCGCCAGCGAAATTCCCGGCAGTATCATCGGCCCCAGGGGCTTAACGGTCGTGGTCGGAATGGGAACGCGTGTTTCACCCTGGGAATTGGATCACCAGACAAGCAGAAATATACGGAAACGGCCTTATCATGTCAAGCCTTCTGGCCTCAGGGATTTGGATTTGTTACATTGCTTCCCGAAATGACATTAAAAATAGCAATCCCGAACAAAGGCCGTCTAAACGAGGAGGCGGTCGATATCCTGAGGGCGATCTCTCTCCGGATTCCTCACCATCCCCGACGGAGCCTGATGGTTCATGCGGATGGAGGGAATGTGCAGGTTCTGTATACTCGGGCTCAGGATATCCCTGAATTCGTGGAATTAGGCGCAGCGGATCTTGGAATTACAGGGTTAGACCTAGTTCTGGAGAGCGGCTGCGATGTCGAACGCCTGCATGATTTTACCTTTGGGCGGTGTAAGCTTGTCGTTGCGGCCCCGGATAACTCTTCGATAACAAACCCGGACGAAATCCCGGCACGGGCGAAGGTGGCGACGAGTTATCCCAATGTCGTATCCCGATATTTCGCCGAACGGAAAAAAGAGGTGACGGTTGTTCCGATTAGTGGAGCGGCCGAAATTACCCCATCGATCGGAGTGGCGGATCTTATTGTCGATATAACGCAGACCGGGGCTACGATGCAGCAGAATCATCTTAGCCTGATCGATGTGATCATGGATTCCCAGGCCATATTTATCGGAAATTCAACTTCGGTACAGAGGCAAAAAGAGGAAGTGGATAAGATCGTCGCTGCTTTCGGGAGTGTGCAGGCGGCATCAAAAAAACGGTACGTGATGGCGAATGTGGATCGAGCCGATCTCCAGAAGGTCGAGGATCTTCTCCCTGGACTCGCTGGAGCGACGGTACTCGATCTTGCGGTGAAAGATCGATTTGCGGTCCATGCGGTCGTGGGAGAGGATGAACTGAACACCATCCTATCGGACCTGAAGGGAGCGGGGGCTACTGGGATTCTTGTTCTTCCCATTGAGAGATTGATCCCATGATCCCGGTTCGTCCTCTTGCGGAGTACCAAATCGATCATTCGGTCGTTGTTGATCCGGACACCATCTCTTCGGCAAGATCCCTGGTTGAAGCGGTTCGTTCCGGAGGCGATTCCGCTCTTCGAAAAATGACGCTCGAATTTGATGGTGTGGATCTTGATTCTCTGGAAGTTCCCCGGGAAGTGATCGAATCTTCCCAAAAACGAGTTCCCTCCGAAGTGAAAACAGCGATCCGCTCTGCGTATGAGAATATTCTGTCGTACCATTCAAAAGGGGTTCTTGAGGCCTTCGAATTCGAATCGCAATCTGGGGTTACGGTGGGGCGGAAGGTGGTTCCCTTTCGCCGTGCGGGGCTTTATGCTCCGGGAGGCCTTGCGGTCTATCCCTCGATGGTTCTGATGGCGGCCGGTCCTGCTCAGGTTGCTGGGGTGGAGGAACGGGTCCTCTGCTCGCCTCCGACGAAGGAGGGGGTCCTTCCTGATTCCGTTCTTTATGCCGCTTTGATTGCTGGCATTGATCGGGTATTTCTATTGGGCGGGGCACATGCGATTGCTGCGATGGCGTATGGGACAGAAAGTGTTCCTCCGTGTGAAATTTTAGCCGGGCCTGGGAACCGATTTGTGACCGCGGCCAAAAAAATTGTATCCGAGGATGTGGCGATCGACTTTCTGGCGGGGCCTTCGGAGGTCCTTGTTTTGGCGGACGGAACGACTTCTTCCCGTTTGATCGCTGCAGAGATGATCGCTCAAGCCGAGCACGCTCCGGATGCATGCTCTCTGCTGGTGACTTCATCCTCGAAACAGGCCGAAGAGGTTGGGCAGGAACTGTCCGAACAGATTGAGAGCCGAGAACGGATGGAAGTGATTGGCGCTGCTTTGGAAGAGCATGGGGCTCTGCTTGTGGCTGATTCCCTCCAGGATTCGATCGACTTTTCAAATCGTTATGCTCCGGAGCACCTCGTACTTTCTGTTCGGGATCCGGAATCGGTACTGACTCAAATTCAGAATGCGGGTTCGGTATTCTTGGGAGAATACTCTCCCGTTGCGATTGGCGATTATTGTTCCGGCCCGAATTCGATTCTTCCTACTTTAGGCCTGTCTCGTCGATTGGGTGGATTGACGGCCAACTCATTTCTCAAGACCGTTTCGTGGCAAAAATTATCTCCGCAAGGGTTGGCCTCTCTTGCTGAAGTGGCTCTCCCGATTGCACGGGTGGAGAATTTGGAAGGGCATGCCGCGTCAATAGAGATGCGTGATGAATCCTGACGATTTTGTCCGACGCTCGATTCAAGGCATGAACGTTCCCGCTTATCCGGATTCGATGCCGGGGTTTCTTCGCCTAGATGCGAATACGAGCCTGTTCGGAGAAAATCCGGCGGGGGTGACCCGTTCAGAGGCTTCCCTTGTAGATTACCCCTCCGGCGTATCCACTTCCTTGGTACGGGCTTTGGCTGACTATCATGGGGTATCAGAAGACCAGGTCATCGTAGGAAATGGATCGGATGGACTTATCGATCATCTGACGAAGGCGTTTTTAAATCCAGGCGATCCCTTGGTTCTTCCCACACCCGGCTTTGTGATGTACTCCTTCTACGGGAAAGTAAACTTGGGGCGGATCCGGGAAGTCCCTCTTCGATCCCCTGATTTTCAACTCGATGTTGATGAAATGGTCGAATTAGGGGGGCATTTGACCTTTGTCGCGTCTCCGAACAATCCGACTGGGAATACTTTTTTAGAAGCTGATTTGGTTCGCCTGATTCGTCAGTCCCGTGGTGTCGTTGTTTTGGATGAAGCGTATGCTGATTTCTCTGATCAAGATTTTACGCAACGGGTGAACGAGTTTGATAATTTGATCGTACTTCGCACGTTTAGTAAGGCTCATGGATTGGCGGGAATCCGGGTGGGATATGCGATCGGTTCCCCCCTTCTCATCGAAAAATTATATTTGGCCAAGGCCGCCTTTGAAGTGAGCTCTCTTCATGAGGGGATCGCCTTAGGGGCTCTCCAAGATCAAAGTTATCTGCGGGCCTGCGTGGAGACCATCCGAAAAGAGCGTATAAGGGTTTCTGATGAAATATCGACCTTAGGTTGGAAGGCCTTTCCGAGTGAAGCGAATTTCTTATTTCTTGATGTTGGATATGCTCCGGTTGTGAAAGCTTTTCTCAAAGAACGAAAGATACTGGTTCGCGATTTTCCTTCCATGAATTCTTTCCTTCGTGTGACTTTGGGGCCTCCAGAGGTGAATGACCAATTTCTCTCTGCGATGAGAGAGTGGAGGGCCAAATCGGAATGACGATTCCGGTGACCCTTTTTGATTATGGTGTGGGGAATATTCATAGCCTCTCTAAGGCGTTTGAGGCTGTCGGTGCACGGGTTCGCGTGGAAGAGGACCCTCGGGAAATATTGAAAGCGCGCGTCCTTCTTCTTCCTGGGGTTGGGGCCTTTTCTCGTGTCGCCACTTCGATCCTTCCTATTCGAGATGAACTCCGGGCTCTTCTCGAGGAAGGTCTTCCTGCGTTGGGGATTTGTATTGGAATGCACCTTTTATATGAAACGAGTGAAGAAGGTCCGGGAGAAGGAATCGGGCTTCTACGAGGGCAAATCCGAAAACTTCGTCATCGCCGGCTCCCTCATATAGGGTGGAATGTAGTTAATCATAATGAGTCTGGATTATTCCAAGGAATCTCTCCAGGGGCTTTCTTCTATTTTGTTCATTCCTTTGCGCCCTCCGGATGCGGGGAAGGGTGTATTGCAACGGGGAACTACGGAGATTTGTTTGGAGCGGCTGTCACCTGGAAAAATACCTGGGGCGTTCAGTTTCATCCGGAAAAATCGAGCCAACCGGGGCAGAACTTCCTTCGGAATTTCATGACCTATGCGGAGGCACGGTTATGATTCTTCTTCCGGCCATGGATCTTCTGGCGGGTCGCGTTGTCAAACTGGGTGGGGATCATTTGAATCCAGAGCGGGACTATGGCACTCCAGATGAGATTGTAGACCGGTGGATTTCGGCTGGAGCGAAATGGCTTCATGTTGTCGACCTTGATGGCGCTCTTGGCTCCGGATCCAACGATTCCATTATTGATCAGATTTTGGATCAAGCTCACTCTCGTGGAGTATCGGTACAAGTGGGTGGGGGGATCCGAGATGAAGATCGGATTTCTCGGTTGAACGCGGATCGGATTATCGTGGGTACCCGGGCGGTCGAAGATCCAGATTGGCTCTCTTCCATGGCGGAACGATTTCCGGATCGATTAGTCGTTTCCATCGATGGAAATGGGCTGGATCTGTTGGTAAAAGGGTGGCAATCCGGTTCTTCCGAAACGCTGGATGGGGTCCTAGAAAGAGTTGCAACATTGCCTGTTGCTGCGGTTCTCTATACAAATGTTACGGTGGAGGGGCGCGGGAAAGGGGTTGATTGGGGGCCTGCGAAAGAGATTCAAGCTCGGTCGCCTCGGCCCGTGATCCATTCCGGGGGGATCAGTTCCCTGGAGGATGTACGAGGGTTTCATGATCTTGGGGCGTACGGAATTATCCTTGGGTCTGCGATATATTTGAATCGGTTTACGTATGGGGAAGCCGCTTCCCTTGTTGGAGAAGAATAGAATGGCTAAGAAGAAAGTGGCGAAACGGAAAAAACGGTTAAAACGGAATACAAAGGAGACCAATATCTCGGTCCAGATTGATCTAGATGGACGCGGCCGGGCAGAGATCGCCATTCCGGATCGTTGGCTCAAACATATGATCGAATCCCTTGCCCGTTTCAGTAAATTTGATATTCGGATCGATGCCGAAGGGGATTTTCACCATCACATTAATGAAGATGTTGCCATTACTTTAGGGCGGGCCTTAAAGGAGGCGTTACGGGACCGACCGGTACAGCGGGTTGGGACCGCAACCGTTCCGATGGATGACGCTCTCGTTACGGTAAGCCTCGACCTGGTTGACCGACCGTATTGTCATATGGATCTTCCCGACGAGATGTTGGTTCATTTTATGCGAAGCTTTGCCATGGAAGCGAGAATCACGTTGCATAACGTAGTCGTTCGGGGAAAGAACTATCATCATGTGAATGAAGCCTGCTTCAAGGCTCTTGGAATCGCATTACATGACGCTACACG
>CAYRLD010000095.1:4018-8124 GCA_964424925.1 uncultured Planctomycetales bacterium | reverse complement strand
CTGGAAATCCGTCCGGGTAAGGCGTTGACCAAGGCGCAACAGGTTGCTCTGGAAACCCTCTTCTCCGTGAAGGTTACCCATGATGCAACCGACATAAAAATCGGAGAAGCGTTCTTCCCGTCCGAAGTCGGGCGTGCGATCAACCCTGCGGATGGGGTACTCAATGTGATCGAAGGGAATGAGGGGCGGCTTCTTCCCGACCTCACTCTAAAAGGAACCGGACCGAATGCAGGAGGGTATCGCGATGGACTCCTCAGTATTTCGGAAGCGATCTTTGATGCAGAGATTTCTCTCAGTCTCGAGCGATCCGGGGTCCGGATGTACACCCCGGTCGCGGTCCTGCAGGATCCGGTAAACCCGAAGAATGCGATTTACGTACGAGCTTCGACCAGTCTTCTGCGGATGAGCCATCTCAAATCAACTTCCTGGAATCAGCTCGATCCTGCTGAGTTGAAACTCCTGCTCGAACATATTCACAAGAATGCCCAGTTGGGAGAAGGGAAAGACTTCAAACTTCATGACTGGGTCGCCCGGGAACTTCCAAAAATGGCGGGACAGAACGCAGGCCGAATGGCTCAGTTGGGTGTGCAACATGGTTCGGCCACCGACAGTAATATTGGACTGGGGGAGCAGGTTGACTTCGGAGAACCTTCCCTGAAGAACAAACCTTCGGAGGCCCAGAAAGATTGGCATCTACGTTCCCTCAAAACGATTGCCGAAAGCGCCAATCAAATTCTTCCCCCGACCGAACAGATCGATATGGCCGAATTGGAAACCCGGTTTAACGAAGCGTATGAAATGGGGCGTAAAACCGTTCGAACGCGTGGATATCGGGTTGCGGTCGATGCCGCTTTCATCGAGATGATGGGAGACCATCTTCCCAGGCTCTACAAAAGTGCGGGCTGGTCTTCGAATGGAGGATATTTCAAAGCGCTCGATTCGATGACCGAGATGGAACTTCGACAGGAATTGGTCCGGTTGAAAATTGAATCGAAGGGCGACGCGGCCGCGATGACCGGTGACGAGGCGAAAACCCGGATCAAAGAGGCGTTCAATAAAGCCCAAGGTCAGGAAATGACCGAACTTCTCGAACGACTCGGAACGGTTGAAGATCGGGCGGACTTGAGTGAGTGGATGAAAGAGTCTCACTCCATAGAAGATCTTCGTGATATGGCCCGGAAACAGGGGGCGATCGAAGTCGAATCTCTCAATCGGTCCCAGTTGGCCAGGCTACTGCATGCGGCGAAGAATGGCTGGGTTGGATTTGAGATCAAAGTGGGCGAGGTCAAGGGCGAACTCGTTGTCCTCGAAATGAACGGGAAAAAAGCCAATATTTCCGGAGCGACGAATATCGATAAAGCAACCGTTCTTCGGATGAAGCCGGGCCATTCTGCCATTTTGGGGAAGGCGTTACCGTGTGAACATGTTGCCTTTGTCGGGGAATTTAAGAATGGAACCTGGAAGAGCCGACCCGCTTTTGCCGGGCAACTCGTTCCTGGTCGGGCCCCAAAGCCGACCGTTGCCCAACCGCGACCGAGAAGACCGGGACGTTTGCCTAAGCCGATGGTGCATGCTCTTGGGCAGACCGGCCTCTTTGCAGGTGGGTATCTCTTGAAAGAGACTTTCTATGGAATTAAAGATCGTGATCCTGCCCGGATTAAGCAAGGCTTCAAAACGGTCAGCTCACCTATGTTTGCCGGAAGTCTTGGGGTCTTTATGGGCCTCCAGTTGGCCACTGACAAGGCGATGATGAGTCTTCGAGGCTCGACTCGAATGGCGAAATTCGGGAAGGCGTTTACGAGGTTCGCCCTTCCGCTTTATGCGGGGACGGCAATTCTTGCTGTGGCTTCTGGCCATTCAAGTGCTCATGACGTGATGGTCGATGCGACCGCATTCGGTCTATCGATGCTCGCATTTGCCCCCCTCGATATCGCGATGGCCCCGCTTCTCGCGATGGGACCTCCTGGATGGGTGGCGTTTGGGGCGGTTAAGGTGGTTCAAATTGCCCTGATGCTCGATTTGGCGGAAAGACTTCGCCCGGTACTCGATCCTCTCGTTCGCTCTGCGGAAAAGAAGGTCGGTAAAGGGTTGAAGTGGGCCAAGAAAAAAGCGAAGGGCGGACTTAGCTGGGCGAAGAAGAAAGCGAAGGGCGGCGCAAGCTGGACGAAGAAGAAAGCGAAAGGCGGCGCAAGCTGGCTCAAGAAGAAAGCGAAGGGCGGCGCAAGCTGGACCAAGAAGAAATCGAGTAGTGCTCTCTCCACAGGGAAGAGTGGCGCGAAAAGTTTCTGGAAAGATATAAAAAAGAGAAGCGGTGCTGTGAAAAAAGGCACAAAGAGTGGAGTAAAGAAGGGCTGGAAAAAGCTCAAGAAGAGCGGCTCGAAGGTCAAGAAGGGGCTCAAGAAACTGAAGTTCTGGTAAACATCCCGGATGGACTCCCTCTTAGACACACTTGGACAATCCAAATAAAAGGATAAGGAGAATCTCATGATCAAGGCATTGCTTCTGGCATTTCTGCTGCAGAGCTCTGGACAGGAAGTCAATCCGATCCAGAATGATACCTGGCTGACAGAACTGATCCAGAACAAGGGGAAAGTGATCCCGATCGAAACCGTGAAAGGGTTGGGCCGGGCTCTCTGGATGGGTGGCCTCGTTCCGAAAGGAAGTTTCGATCTCAATGTCACCGAAGGCTTGATCGAGAGCGTAATCCAGATCCGCCAATTCTTTGAGAGCCCCCGGTACAAAATAGGGGATCGAATCTGGGTGAAGAAGGGAAACAGTATTACGCCCCGTGCCGAAATTTCAAAGATCCATCCGGATGGCACCTATGATGTGCTCACTTGGGAGAAACCGAAATCGATCGAAGTCGACTGGAATCCGGGAGGGGGAATCGAAGTCGATCCCAAAACCGGGGAACTGGTCGATCCAGGGAAGACCCTTGTACAGTACGAAGACCCCAAAACGGGGCAGATCGTCGAAAAGTGGATGGAGCGGCCATGGAACCTGCGCTTGAACCAAGAGACGATTCGAATCTCTCACGCTCAAATTGAAGCGATCAACGGAGCCGCCGACATCAAGTTTGGAGAGAAATACAATCTCTTTGGATATGAGATCAATCCGTATGATCCCAATTATGATCCAGTTCTTCGAGAACGAATGACCAATATAATGGAGTATGTCGACACGCTCTTTATGAACGAGGTTCTCGATACCAAGATGCCGAAGGATCCGGCGGCGAGAGAAGTCTGGCTGAATGATCTTGTCGAAGTTCAACGCCATCTGATTCGAGAAGTATGGTCGCGCAATCCGATGAGTTATCTTCGCGGACAACAGGCTCAGCAGGCCTGGAGTGATGCGATGAACGATCCTACCCTTCGGGATGGATATAAGAAGAAGATCGGGGCTCAATTAAAAGCGGGTGTTGGTGTCTGTACGGATCAGACCGCTGGGATCTCTTCGATTCTTAGAGAAGTCGGCCGCCGCGCTGGATTTGATGTCAAACCGGTGAATGGAAGGACGATTAATGCGGGTGGTCACGCCTTCGCGGTGGTTCGTCTCGCAGACGGGAGTATGTACATCATCGATCCTTCTTGGCACTCGACCTCGGTTCATACCAGTGCGATTGCGCTTGAGTCGGTCGACTTTTCTACATTTGATGATCGCTGGTGGAGTAACCGCGAGGTCACTTCCTTTAAAGAAGGGGGGATCGAAACCCCTTTCCGAGAGAAGGTCGGGGAAGGGTTTACTCAGGATCATGCGAACCAGTACAAGGACAAAACGGGGGAATCCCTCAAAGAGCTGATGGCTCGCCCGAAAGTCCGTACCGCCTTACAAAAAGTATGGGACAAGATCCAGGCGCTCAAGCCTGCTCCAAAGGAAAAAGTTGCGTATTCGGGTCTTAAAGAAATCCGTGTCTGGGCGAATCCCGCAAACGATCCAAAACTAAATAAGGCCCTACCTTTGATCGAACAAGTTCCCGAGACTCGGGTTCTTGCGGAACTGATCCGGGACGGAAACATTCGTGTTTTCTGGACCACTCCCGAAGCGATGGGAATGGCCGGAGCTCTAGCGGATGGCCTCAGCATCCATATCGACCCGAAGATGAAGGT
>CAYRLD010000095.1:0-3918 GCA_964424925.1 uncultured Planctomycetales bacterium | reverse complement strand
CCGGGGGCGCATGGAGAGAAATGGCGCGGTCGCGGTCGGGCGATGGGGCGTGCGATGGGCGAAGGTTTGCTCTTTGCCGGAGGATATATTCTCAAAGAAACTTTCTATGGGGTAAAAGATCGCGACCCCGAGCGGATTAAGCAAGGCTTCAAAACAGCGGGATCCCCCATGTTTGCCGGAAGTCTTGGGGTTTTCATGGGGCTTCAATTTGCAACGGATCGAGCGATGTTGGCTGTAAAAGGCTCCAGCCGTATGGCGAAGTTCGGAAAAGCGATGGGGCGGTTTGCATTACCTCTCTATGCCGGAACCGCGATACTGTCGGTCGCTTCGGGACACGCCACCGCTCACGATGTCATGGTGGATGCAACTGCCTTCGGGCTTTCGATGCTCGCCTTCATGCCGATGGAGGCTGCTCTTGCACCTCTTCTTGCGGCCGGCCCCCCAGGATGGGTTGCCTATGGGGCAATCAAGATGGTTCAGATTGCCCTGATGCTCGACTTGGCGGAAAGGCTTCGACCGAAACTAGATCCGATCGTTCGAAAAGCGGGAAAGAAGCTCAAAAAGGGCGTTAGTTACCTTAAGAAGAGCGGAAAGAAAGGGGCCAGTTTCCTCAAGAAGACAGGAAAGAAGGGCCTGGCGAAAGCAAAGTCATTGTTTAAGAAGCGAAAGCCTCTCTTTGCAAATCCGACTCCTGCTGTGCCGGTTCTAAAATCCTTCACTTCGGATTTAAAGAAGAGGTCGAGCGGTGTAAAGAAAGTAGCAGGAAAGACCTCCCAGAAAATCAAGAAGGCCGCGGGGAACACCGCCGGAAAGATCAAAAAGGGAGGCTCCAAGATAAAGAAAGGCGCCAAGAGTATCTGGAAGAAGATCAAGAAGGGTGCCAAGAAGAAAAAGAAGAAGAAATCTTGGTGGAAGAAGTGGTAAGTAGAAAAATGGGGATGAAGCGTAAATTCGGGTAGGTGCTCATAAAGCGCCAGACATTCCCAATACGGACCGGATGACCCACCATCCGGTCCGTTTTTTTTTAATCAGAAACTCCGTTTTTGCACACAGATATACGTGGGAGACGATTTCTCCTGGAAAGGAGCTTATATATGGCAAATATAAAAGGAATTGCGACAAAAGCGGCAACGAAGAGCAAAGTTGTTTGGAAACAGGCTACCGTAGCTGTAGCAGCATTTCTCGTGAGCGCTACCGGTTGTGATAGTGGAGGGCTCAAAGGCTGCAGCCAGGATGATAAGCCTGATTCTGTCGCTGTTGTTCAGGGCCAGAACCATACCCCGTCGGGAACCAATCCCGGAGAAGAGTCCCCTTCTATCCCTAATGCTCCCCATATTACGGGTCCGGCTGTCTTTCTCGGACAAAATCGGATCGTCATGACTTTTTCGGAAGATGTGGTGGTCAATTCTGCTTCGGCGGCAGATTTTGATCTTCCGGTTGCCGGAGACACTCTTGATAACGGGGGCGTAAAAGCGGGCCCAAAAAGTAACCAGGTAACGATTACTCTTGGCATGAAATTTTCCCTAAAAACTCGGGGAGAATTCTCTTCCGAACATCTATCTTTCAATGACGCATCCGGGATCGATGTAAGTCCTACTCTTTCGGCAGATGCCATTGAAAGTGTCGCTACTGGAGTGGATGCAGTTTCATATCAGCCGGTCGATATTCTTCCTGGTTTTACCGAAGGTCTTTCCGGGTTGGGGTATCGGTTTACCGAAGCGATCGCCGTTGGGGATTTAGACTCTGATGGGACGCTCGATGTTGTGGTAGGAAAGGGGGCTCTCTATGCGAATGAAACGTATTTGCAGAAGGGTCCTCAAAATAACCCCTATCAACTTCGTCAAACCTTCGGCAACATGACCGACACTCTCGACGTTGCTTTGGGAGACTTTGATGGGGATGGGGATCTCGATCTTTTAGAAGCCAACATGTGGAGTGAAAATCGAATTCGCTTCAATAATGGAAAAGGTGTCTTTCTTTCGGGGATCCAATTTGGCGGAAATCAAAGTGTTTCGACTTCTCTTGGGGTTGCGGATTTTGACCAGGATGGGGATCTCGATATTGTCGTAGGGAATGACCAAGGGAATCCCAATACGGTCTGGAAGAATGATGGAACGGGTTCCGGAAATATCCTGGGATCGAGCGCTGTAAATTTTCTTGGGAATCGGAATACAAAGGCGATTGCGGTCGGGGATATCAATCGGGATGGGTATCCGGATATTATTGCCGGGAACTGGGGCGAAGCCACCTCCATCTGGATGAACAATGCCGATCAACCGTGGACCGGATTCAGTTACGCTGGTTCCTTGCCGGAGAGCGGGAAAACTCAGGATGTGAAACTTGCGGATCTTGATCAGGATGGAGATCTCGATCTTGTTGTGGCCAACGAAGAGGGGGAATCAAACTCTATTTGGAAAAACGATGGAACCGGGAATTTTGGGACTACCGAGGCATTCACCTTTGGTGAAAACAAGACCTATCACCTTGCAATCGCGGATTTGGACGGGGATGGGGATCTGGATATCGCGGAGGGTAATTTCCTTCAGCCGAACCTTGTCTGGTTAAATGATGGTACCGGATCCGTGAGTAACTCCACTCAACTCCTCGGGTCGGGCTCAACCCGCTTTCTTGTTGCCGAAGATATGGATCGGGATGGAGATCTTGATCTTTTGACCGGAAATTACGACTTCGAATATAATCGAATTTGGAATGGATCTCTCTCCAACACCTGGGGGAAGGTCTCCCTCACTGATTCAGGTCACTCCCTCAGTAATGGAAGGACCACCTCGATCGCAAAGGGCGACCTAAATGGGGATGGTGCGATCGATTATGTCGCGGGAAACAACCAGGGACAACTCAACAAGTCTTGGCTGAACGATGGAAGCGGGAGTTTTGATGAAACCCCTTTCGAAACGTTCGGGGATGGCAAGACCCAATTTGTCACGTTGGGCGACATGGATGGGGATGGAGATCTGGATCTTGTCGAAGGAAATTTCTCGGCAGAAAATACGGTTCGGATGAATGATGGGAATGGGTCGTTCACAACCTCAGTATCTTTTGGTCTTTCCTCCTCTTCCACGATGGTTGTCGCCTTGGGGGATGTTGATGGCGATGGTGACCTTGATATTGTGGAAGGAAATACAAACAACTCCGACAACCGGGTCTGGTTGAATGACGGATCTGGGACGGTTTTCACCGATTCCGGCTATTCCGTCGGAGTCGGGAATAGCGAATCGCTTGCATTGGGTGACCTGAACGGGGATGGAAACCTTGATCTCGTGATTGGAAACCTGAACCAAGCGGTCGAAGTTTGGACCAATAATGGAAGGACCGCTTCGGGATGGAACGGTTTCACAAATTCAAACCAGATGTTGGGAATCTATGCTGCAAAAGCGCTTGCTCTCGGGGATGTAAATCAGGATGGGGCGTTGGATTTGATTGTTGGTGACGATGGAAGTTATGGCGTCACAATTTGGGTGAATGATGGTACCGGAGCCGGATCCTTTCTCGGGACCGCTCCCCATTTGACGTTACAAGTGTACGGAGTTCATTCTCTCGACCTGGGGGATTGGGATGCGGATGGGGATCTTGACCTCTTAATTGGCCGGTGGAATCAATCCAATGCCATCTGGGGAAATGACGGTACGGGTGTGAATCAGTTTTACGGACATGCTCCGGCAACAACTTTTGGCGATCCACGAGCGACAAGTGATGTTCGTTTTTGTGATGTGGATCGGGAAGGGGATCTAGATGTTCTAGAGGGAATTTGGAATGCGGGAAACAAAGTCTGGATGAACCGATAAAGGTTTCTTATGAAAACAAAAGGCCGGGGAGTGC
Organism: uncultured Planctomycetales bacterium; assembly: GCA_964424925.1. Taxonomy (GTDB): domain Bacteria; phylum Planctomycetota; class MHYJ01; order MHYJ01; family JACPRB01; genus CAYRLD01. The sequence goes on along the minus strand of CAYRLD010000095.1, from coordinate 81 downwards.
TCCCCGGCCTTTTTTATTTTGATTTGAACGGGCTATTTCTTGTTTACGTGAACGACAATTCTCCAGATCAGATCCCAAACG
>CAYRLD010000094.1:0-8162 GCA_964424925.1 uncultured Planctomycetales bacterium | reverse complement strand
CACCGCCAGTGTTCATGGCCGCCGAGGGGGTACATCTTTACACCGCCGTTTACACTGCCACGTCGAACCCGAAATCGCCGCGGCGGTCCGCTCGTTCATTTACTCTCGTGCGGCCCAGGACGGAATTTACGTTTATTTCGACATCGGGAGCGGGACGCTCGACGGGGTTTCGTTTCGTTTCCGGAGGGCGGACGGAACCCCGGAGCTCAATTTTTACGCCGGAAAAGTGGAGCACCTCGGTGTCAACGCCTTGATCGATAAAATCGTCTCGAACCCGAATTTCGGAGTGGACGAAACGATTTCACCCAGAGAAGTGGAATCACTCTTACTCGAAGGGGAGCGTAAGAATGATTTCCCCTTCGACCTGGGGCCGCAGATCGATCTAATCCGAAAATTGGTTGGGGACGTGATCATGACCGCAAAAAAGAAGGATCCTGCCGAGTTACGAAAAAGTTTCGAGGATGTGTCCCGCATCTCATATCTGCGCCATTCCCCGAACCGGGACTACACGAGAGCGCTCCCAGTGTTCATAGGTGGAGGTGGAATGAATTCGGACTTTTACAACCGTTCGATCGTTTCCACCTATTCCGAGTTCGGTCACTTCAACGCCGGAATTCCCAAATACGCCCTCGCGAGGGTGCCCATCCCCTCGGATTTGGAGTTCAACGGATTTCCCAAGGAGGAATTCCATCGATTCGCGATCGCGTACGGGCTTTCAGTGTTAAAGGGGGAAGGTCCCGAAATCAGACCACCCAGGGACTTCGACCCCATGGACCCTTTGCCACGAAAACCGTTCATCGACGTAGACGCCAAATATTCGGAGAAGTGACCCGTGACCGTTCCAATCCCCGTTCACCTGGAGACCACATGACATCTGACGACCTGATTGATGGAGCGAGGCGTCTTCCGGCAGCACACATTTCCGTTCGCATTCCGTGGAACGACACGGGATGGGAGGGGTGTGTTTGCGAAAATCCCCGGGCGAACAATTCGTGCCTCGCGTTGAAGCGCATCGGGGAAACAAGGGACGACGAGAAGGAAACCGCGCTCGCCTCTTCTTCTTGGGATAAGCTATCACCATCCCAACTTCCCGTTTGCGCTACGGAACGCGGCGCCTTCATGGCTCCCTTCGAACATATCAGGAAAGTCGTTCACCCCTACCAGAAGACCAACGACCAATACCGTCATTTCAAAGAAACAACCTTCGTCCATCCGCCTTATTCCGCCGGCTGCATCCCGTACGCATGGATGCTCAAAAAAAAGATGATCGGCGATGGAAAAAAGGAAGAGGGTTTGGCACCCAGACTGAAACTCGACTACCAGCCCGATCGAGAGCCGACCTTTAGTAGTAATTTCGATCCTAATTGGATCCAAGATTACAGAAATCAATTGGTAGCCCTGGACACTTTTTTCAGCGCCATCCGTGAAGAGGATTCTCTGTGCATTTTTTACGCGAAAAGGACTCCTTTAAGCGAAGACTCCAGACGCGTAATTGTCGGTATCGGTAGGGTCCTCCGCGTGGGAGATTGGGTCGAGTACGAATACGAAGACGGCGACAGGCCTGTCAGGTGCGTACTTTGGGATCGGAACGTCCACCATTCGATTCGGCCGAACTTCAAGGACGGATTCATCCTTCCCTACCATGAGTTCCTGAAGGTCACGGAAAACGACCCGGAAATCGACATGACCGAATTTATCGCATTCGCGCCTGATGACCACTGGGAAAGTTTCTCTTACGCGTCAGAACACGTGAGCCATGACGCCGCGATCGCAGCCTTGCTCGCGTGCGCGAAGATCATCCCGAAAATCGCGAAGCACGTTTCGGGGGAATGGGAGGGGTCCCGAAAATGGATCGACCGTCAATTGAACCGTCTATGGAAAGCAAGGGGACCGTATCCTGGCCTGGGTTCGGCACTGTACGCTTTCGGGCTGGAGCACGGGAACTTGCTCGCTTATGAGATCACCTCGCTGATAGAGGAAAAAGGCGGCCAATGGAGCGAAGACCCTTGGAAAGTCTTCGAGGCCGCCTTGGATGACCCCGCTCTCTTGGGACCCGGAACGACGGACTACGTCGGTCCCACATACAAGAAAGCCTGGATGTCCCTTCCAGGCGAAAGAAAAGCCCTCCTGAAATTGCTGAGTCGCTTCGAACTGAGTTCCGGACAAGCTACGCGGTTCTATCAACCAACAGAACGCGATAAAGCAGGAATAGACGTTTCCGACCAGAGCCTTCTCGAAAATCCGTATCTTTTGTTCGAAGCGGATCGCGGACAACCTGACCCCGTTTTCTTGGGAGTTATCGACAGGGGTGTTTTCCCGGATTCGATCGTCCGTGAAATTCATCCCCTGCAGGAGCCTTCTCGTGTCGACGAGCCGGTCGATCGCCGCCGGGCCAGGGCGTTCGTCGTGGACGAACTCGAGAAAGCTTCATTGATGAGCGGCCATACGGTACAGCCTAAGGATTGGGTCATCCAGGCGATTCGAGACCGTGAAGTCAGACCCGAGTGTCCCCTTAGCGTGGACATCTTGTCCGCGGTCGAGGCGTTCTTCCCTCCTACTGTCGAAACAGTCGAAATCGCCGGCGGAGATACCGCGTTCCAAATTGACCGCCTGGTCAACACCCGAAACATCATCAAATCGGCGGTTTCCCGCAGAACCAAGGGAATACGTCACACTTCAGGCCACGATTGGAGGGAGTTGCTCGACGAGGAACTCGGCAATATCGAAAATATCGAGGACCAGGAACAAGAAGAACGCGCCCGTGAGGAAAAAGCGGCCGCCTTGAGAGAACTGTTCGAATCCCGGATCGGCGTCTTGGTCGGGCCCGCTGGAACCGGGAAAACGACCCTATTGAAAGTTCTGTGTAAATTGTCCGATATCTCGAACGGGGGGGTCTTGCTCCTCGCCCCTACCGGGAAAGCGCGAGTCAGACTTGAGCAACAAACCGGATTGTCGGGCGGGAAAACTATCGCCCAGTTTCTAAACGGTCTCGACCGATACGATAACAGGACGGGAAGATATCTCGTCACCGGATCGCCCGACAAAGAAGACGGATATAAGACCGTTTTCATCGACGAATCGTCAATGATGACCGAAGAGCAGCTCGCGGCCACGCTCGACGCCATCAAGGGTGTCGAACGACTGATTCTCGTCGGGGATTCGAGACAATTGCCGCCTATCGGAAGCGGGCGCCCTTTCTTGGACATCGTCCGTCATCTCGAACCCGACTTGATCGAATCGATTTTTCCGAAAACGGGGGCGGGATTCGCCGAACTGACCATTCGCAGGAGACAGGTAGGGGAAAATCGAGACGACCTCCTCTTAGCGGATTGGTTCAGCGGCAAAGTACCCGACGCGGGGGCCGACGAAATTTGGACGAAATTGGAACGCGGAGAAGCTTCGGGGAACATCGACCTCGTAGGATGGAACACCCCAGAGGAGTTAGAAAAAAAACTACTTGCCAAGCTTGCCGAAGAGCTGGGCTTAGAAGGACCGGACGACGAGAACGGATTCGAACAGTCCTTGGGAGGAATTTTGTTCAAAGACGCAGTCTACTTCAATGCCGGTCGAGGTGAACGGATCGGCCCCGGGGCAAGCGCGGAAAATTGGCAAATCCTTTCTCCGGTCCGATCGAACCTTCCTGGGGTCGATTCGCTGAACCGAATCATACAAAAATCTTTCCGAAAACGAGCATATGAGTTTTCACAAAACCGAGAGGCAAGACGACAAGACGGATCTACTTACACTAGATACAGAAAAGCCGTAAAACCGCTTGGCAAACAGAGAATATTGTACGGAGACAAAGTCATCAATACGGTCAATCAGCATCGATATAATACTTATCCCAAAAAGAAAAACGCTTACGTAGCGAACGGAGAGATCGGCATCGCCGTCGGACAATACAAAGGAAGAAATGCCAAATACAAAGGTCTTCCATGGAAACTCGAAATCGAGTACTCCACCCAACCAGGACTCACATACGATTACTTCAAATCTGACTTCTCTGAGGAAGGTAACGACACTCTTGAACTGGCATACGCATTGACCGTACATAAAACACAAGGAAGTGAATTCGGCACCACCTTCGTAGTCCTCCCGAACCCGTGTTTTTTGCTCACACGTGAACTGCTTTATACGGCTCTCACCCGGCAGGTCGACAAAATTGTCATTTTCCATCAAGGAGGCGTAAGAGAACTCAGGAAATTCGGTGATCCGTTCCGGTCCGACATGGCCCGCAGACTGACGAACATCTTCGACGTACCGAAACCGGTGGAATTGAACGGTCGATTTATGGAGGACTCGTTGATCCACAAAACCACCCGAGGCGACGCGGTACGATCTAAATCGGAAGTTATTATCGCGAATCTCTTGCACGGCATGGATATCGATTACGAGTACGAACGAGAGGTCATATCGCCTGATGGCTCTCGTCGTTTTCCTGATTTCACTATCGAAGACGACGAAACGGGTGCAACCGTATATATCGAACATCTCGGCTTGCTCCACGATCCAGTATACCGCACCCGTTGGGACGTGAAACTCGAGTGGTACCGGAACATGGGTATCCTCCCGGAAGAAGAAGGAGGCGGTGAGAACGGGACACTCGTCACGACCCGGGATGACAAAGGGGGCGGTATCGACAGCAACGAAATCGAAACCGTCATCAAAAGAGTGTTAGGACGGTGATGAGTAAAGGGCCGAAAGGACATGCTTGACAATACCATGAACAGAATCACGGAAAACGATAATTCGGTGGCACATTGAAATGAAACTTCCGACATGCCGATTCATCTTTTTCTTCTCAATCGCATTTTTTCTCTCCTCCGCCGTAATCTCCGCTCCGGTCAGCAAGGTGATCGACGTGATAGACGGGGATACCTTGAAGGTGGTCCTGGAGGGCCGTTCGGTCCGCGTCAGGCTCCATGAGATCGATTACCCCGAGACAGGACAACGATACGGCCGAGAGGCCAAAAAGATCGCTCGGCGGCTCGCTTACGGAAAAGTGGGCCTGGTGGGCTCGCGAGGCAGTGATCGCTACGGGCGGATCATCGGACGGGTGATCCTCCCGGGGGGAGAGGATCTCTCCCTCGAATTGGTCAAGATGGGCGCTTGCTGGTGGTATGAGCACTACGCGCCGGAGGATGAGGAACTGGAGCACGCGCAGCATGAGGCGCGCTCTAAAAAGTGGGGGCTCTGGAAATCGAAGGCCCCCCTCCTCCCGTGGAAGTGGAGGAGGATGAAGAAAAAGAAGTCCCTCGCCTTCCCCAACTGATCAAATTTTCTCCTTTCGGTTCGATCTTTATCGGATTTTCGCTTGATCCAAAAGCTCGAACCGCCAGATTATCTCTAAAGATTCGCATCTTCGAATAATCTTCTTAGATTTTTTTCTGAAGTTTCATCATCCGGAGCAGAACAAGCGAATGTAATGATCGACAACTTCCGTCTTCCTCTTGAAATCCGCCAAATCGGGGAAATCCTCTCCCAGATCTTCTCCGGCCGATTCGGGACGTCAAAATTGACAATCGTGTCGAAAAACGCGAGCCCCATACCCATTACGCTCGCGGAAGTCGCGAGGAGCACCCCGCCGTTCCGTTTGATCATGTCGACACGCGATAATTTCTCCTCGGTTTGTAATTCGCTCATGATCGGAATCCCTTCGATTCCGGCCGAAACGAGGGAACTCGCCAAGTATTCCAAAGTATCCCTGTATTCGGAATATACGATTGAGGAATGCCCACTCCCATTAGGTAGCCCATGAACGGTATCCAGAAAAATATCGAGCTTTCCTTCTCTCGGAATGCTGTCGATCCGATCCAGGAGATTGAGCACGACCTCCTCATCGACTCCGGAATAATCGGGTCCCTGGACGTTTTCTTCCGGCGATGGAACTTCACCCCCCTCCCCCTCCCTTTCAGGGACATCTGGATCGAAAGGACGATCGGTGGATGATGAAATCCTCCTCCGAATATTCTGCAATGATTCTTGCAACGCGAAAAGGCTGGAATTGGCCCTTGCTTTCAGAATCCGGTGACGAAAATCCCCTTCGGGGAATAGGCCCGACATGATTTTACGGACTTCCCTCTCTTCGGCCGCCCGCTCGAACATCGCCCATGAGACATCGGGTTTGGGCCTTTCCGGATTCCATTCTACGAGGATATCTCGCCGGAGCTCCCCGGGATCCGGACCATCCCAAATACTCAATTGTTCTTGATCTTCCCAGAATATCGCCGATTGCCCGAACGCCGATATCGACAATATCCTGTCGGCATTTTCGGTTTTCCAGAAATTCACGAAGAGCTTCGAGCGCAACGAGGTGCGCCCAGAATACATGTGGGCTTCGTCGAAAACGACCCAGTCCCAGGCGGCATCCAGTGCTTGACCGATCTTCTCCTCTCTTTTCACGAAATCGGTCGATGTCACCCAAAGACCGGAGGTTTCCCAAGGATTCGCCCCGATCTCCATTTCGGTCTGCAAATACCGATAACGGGGACCATCCATCAAGTCCGCCTCTTTTTCCGTCAAAGAGGACAACCGCTCCCTCCAATGCTCGCAGAGGACCTTTATTGGACATATCACGAGAATCCGGGCTTGGGGATTCTCGAGGAGATGCAGGCCGATAGCGACGGATGTGGCATGGGTCTTTCCCGTTCCGACCTGGGCCCTGAGAACCATACGGCTTCCCCGCTCGGCACCGAGGAATTTTTCGACGAAATCTTTCTGATAAGGCACCAGGTGCTCGCGTGCGTCGAGGAGATAGCTGCTATCTTCCATTTTCCCCTCCCGAGCGCTTTCGTTCTTCCCGATTGATCTTCTGGTAGATCCACTCTCTTTGATTCGCGAGAAAATCGTAATCTTCAGGGGTCACTTCATACCTGAAATGGAATATCCCGTTCCTGAGCCCGTTCAACCTCTCGAGTCTCGCCCGGACGAAGTTCTGATTTCCCAATGAACTTTCGAAATAGGACCATCCGTACCGGCTGGGGATTATTGTGAGGAAATCGCCGAATGTGATTCCGTTCATATTTTCAGGGCATTTTTGATCTTTCGATTCATAATACGGCCTCAAACATCTATCTATCAGGCCGGAGAGATCTTTAGGATTGAGGATGAACTCGACCAGCCTCCTGAGCCCCAATTCGATTTCCCTGCAAAGCAGATAGGGTCTCGATATTCTGTAGAAATATCCCAAAACATCGATGGTGGTGACGATCCCTTGCAGCTAGTTCTCCCTGCCGACGAGAACCGCCTCATACTCATCGAGGTATTTCAAAATCTCGTACATACTGTCTTTCACGGTCACGAACGGGATTTTTTCCAGCAGATCCTCGACGTAGAGGTCGAGCGGGTCTATTTTCTGATTCTTGGTTTGGGGCAGATTCTTGGCCAAAGATCTGAGGGAAAAGACGCCGAGGACGTGCTCGTCCTCCAGGACGGGCATCTGGGAATAGTTCTTCAGGTGCATGATGGAAAGAGCGGCTCCAACAGTATCGTGAGGAACCAATTTCTCGACCGGGATATCGTCCCCCGAAAAAAGCGCTCCCACCTCATGAAAATGCGAATCGAGCTCCAGGGCGCGATCGAACATATCCGGGTTCCTCGAAAATCGTAAACAGGCGACTCGCAAGCCTCTTCAAATTGTCGAGTATTCGGTGAAATGATAGATGGGTGGGAGTCCTTTCTCAAGCGCCGGAATACGCGATTCCGTCTCGATGGAAAAAGGATGAAACGGCATCTTCCCAGGTCATGTGCGAGAGACGGGGTGAAGGTTACCCGAGGAGATCGAGGAGAGAGGAGAGGTTTTTTTCGATGGCGAACCGCATTCGGGTGATTGCTATATGATTGCTGGGTCGCTCACCGGGCCACCACAAAAAGAAAGCCGAGGCGATAAAGGCTCGGCTTTCAACCATTTACGTGGTGGGCGGGACAGGGATCGAACCTGCGACCTATGCCTTGTAAGGGCAGTAAGGGTATCCTGGATTCACCATTACTTGAAATCGATTTGGTTGCATAATGGTTGCATAAATAACCTATTACAAAAAGTATTTTGCTAAAAATATTATAAATAATTGTTTTTATTGGTACCCGGGGCCGGACTCGAACCGGCACGGCCTTCCGGCCAACGGATTTTAAGTCCGTAGCGTCTACCATTCCGCCACCCGGGC
>CAYRLD010000093.1:0-8163 GCA_964424925.1 uncultured Planctomycetales bacterium | reverse complement strand
GTTGGACTCTGATTACGCGAGGTCTTGAGCCAACCGCGTTTTACTTCTGGACGGTCCCGTGGCGAAACGGGGCGCAAGTAAGTTTGAAGGTGACGGCCCGCACCCGAGCGGGAACAGAGGTCGAAGCAGTGAGTCCTGTGATGACCGTGGAAGCCAGTCAACGCCCTGATATTGCGATGGCGAAACGGCATGCAGACCGAGCTCGGATCTATGCGGCACAGAATCGAACGGCGCAAGCGTCTCATGAATATGAAAAGGCGCTCGCCATTTGGTCTGATTATCCGGAAGCGCTCAATGATCTCGGGACTGTTTATGCGAGAGAAAAGCAGTATGCAAAGGCGCTGGAGTTTTTCTTACGGGCAAAGAAATCGGCCCCATCGACTCCTGTTGCTTATGTGAATGCGGCTTCCATGGAAATCCAGTTAGGTCTCAGCGGGGATGCTCTCGAGGATCTTCGAGACGCGGTAGAATTGGGGCTCGATCAAAATCACCGATTGGCGATGCAAGCTGCGGAACGCCTCTGGCAGTTGTCGAAACTCTATCAAATCTCCGGGGAAACCGAACGGAGTGAAGAGGCTTGTGGCCTTATCTTACGAATTCGGATGGCGGATCGACGACTCCGTCGTCAGGCGGAAGAAGCGCTCACGGGATCTGGGGGGCAATAGAGGGGGCTTCGTCAGGAAACGGTTGCGGGATCCGTTTCCGAGAGGGATTCGTCATTTTCAGGAGATGAGGGCTCTCCTCCTTTTTTCCACCGTCGATGAAGCCAGTTCCATTGTTGGGGATGCTCCCGCACAAATTCTTCCAGTCGACAGGTAAAGGTTTCTGTCATAGCCCGAATCGGATCCTCTTTGTCTTTGAAATTAGCCGGAAGGATCGGCTCGGTGAACTTGAAATGATGACATCCCTTTTCATCCCGCCAGATATTGAGTGGAAGGATCGGGGCATCATATTTCAAGGAGAGGATGGCCGGGCTTTTTACGGTAAGCGCATTACGACCAAAGAAGGGCACAAGAATCCCATTGCTTCTTGGGTTGGGAACCTGGTCTACCGCAACAATGAGATAGCCCCCTTTCCGTAAAAGTTGGGTCATTTTTCGAACCGCCTCTCCTTTTGGAATCAGGGATAATCCCGTCGACCTTCGAACCTCGTTGATCCATCGATCTAGATATGGATTGTCGATAGGACGAGCAAGGGCGGTTAGAGGCATTCCTTTGTGCGTCACGGCAATCCCAGCCAACTCCCAGTTTCCTAGGTGCCCCGCTACCAAAAGCGCTTTCTTCCCAATTTTCTGGAAGATTTCTAGGTTTTCAATCTGTACAAAAGGTTTTGTGACTCCGGATGTGAGAAGGCGGGGAATGTTTAATGTTTCAAAAAGGCTTACGGTGAAGTGGTCATAAATCTCTCGAATCATTTTTGACTTATTTTGGGTATAGCCGGCTAATTCTAAGTTCTCTTCTACTACTTTTCGATGGCGGCGATCCAATCGTCGCCACAGGGAACTGACTCCTTGGACGAGCGGACGGGGTGTTGGATGGGGTGCCATTCGAATGAACATAATGAGCCCACGACTGACAAAGTAGAGGAGGATGTCAAAAGGAGGTCGCCTCCAGAAGTGCTTCAGAAATTTGATTCGGGGGACTTTCATACCTCATTTACGGTTTCGGTAGGGTCCCAGCTGTGGAGGAGAGAATTGGCTGTAATGTTTTTGTAAGAGCTCGATCGAGTTGGTCCTGACCCTTGGTGATTTCGATTTCGATTCGGAGGACGAAAAGAGGTTTCTCAAAAGATTCTTGGCGCAATTTCAGTGAGTCTTTTTCTGTTGTCAAAAGAATATCGGCCATGAACTCTTGAGCCTCTAGGTTGAGTCGTTGAATATCCGTTTTGGTGTAGGTGTGATGGTCCGGAAAGGCGCGGAAGAGCCTAAGCTCTGCGCCCAATGATTCGATGGTTTTTCGAAACCCTTCCGGGTTTCCGAGACCGCAGAAGGCATTGACTCTTTTCCCTTGGAGCCAATCTAACTCGTGGCGTTGTTTATTTCCCAGGGATCGAAGGTGTGTCGGTTTGTGATTGGTTTCTACGATAGGCTTTCCTTGGGAGAGATCGGTTAGTTTTGCCTTTAGGTTGTGGAGACTCTCCTTGTCGATTTGGTCTGATCGTGTGAGGAGTACCATATTCGCTCGATAGGCATGAGAGGGGTCTTCCCGTAACCCTCCTCGCGGGAGGAGGCGATTTCCTCCAAATGGATTTAGGCAGTCAACTACAAGAATGTCGAGATCTCTCTGTATCTGAAAATGTTGGTATCCATCATCGAGAATAATGGTACGCGCTTGGAATTCATCAATAGCTCTTTTTGCTGATTCTACGCGATTAGCTCCGGTCAGGCGGATTACGTGGTCGATATCAAAAAGAAGGTTTTCATCATCCTGGGAGGGGTCGATTTTTCCATATCCTCGAGCCAAGATCGCCGTTGGGAGTCCCTGTTGGGCAATTTTTCGGGCAAGCATTTCCACGATCGGTGTCTTTCCGGTTCCCCCCATCGTAAGGTTACCGACACTGATGACCGGAATAGAAATTCGCGCACTTCGAAGGATTCCCGCTTGATAGAGTCCTTTCCTGGTGATGTGTAAGAGGCGATACACTCCCGACGCAAAGGAAAGGAGGCCTTTTATGAGAAAGGGAAAGACTCCCTTTTTTCTTCCGGCTAAGACATTGAGGATATAGGTGCGCATGATCGTTATTAGTAACAGGAGTAGGGTGGGAAAGCAATCAGACCGCTTTTACTTCGGAAGGGGGGTGTTTGATTATTTCAAAATCTGTACGGCTTCTTCTTTTGACTCACAGAAGGTGAAAATCTGGGAGAGGCCTAGAAGGTCAAAGACTTCCTTTACGTTAGAGCTCGGGTTGAGAAGGACAATGTTCCCTTGATGTTCCTGAGCGGTTCCGATGGCTCCGATAAAGACACCGGCACCAGCAGAGGAGATATAGTCCAATCCGGACAATTCGATCATAAGGCGATACTTTCCTGTATCGAAGAGTTCTTGGATCTTGTTTTCCAACTGTTCGAAGGTGTGCGCGTCCAGAAAACCGCGTACCGTCAGTTCTGTGATCCCATCTTCAAGATCTGCTTTCTGAATTTCAAACGCGGGCATATTCCATCCTATTTTATCAATTTGACCATAGTAAGTTCGTTCTTCACTCCATCCCGGAAGGTGTATTTCACTTCATCCATTATTTGTCTCATAAGGAAGATCCCTAACCCCTTTTTTCTCCCCATCTTGACATGGTCCTGAACATTCAAGGAAGGGGTTGATGTGGGGTTAAAAACTTTTCCAGTGTCTCGAATGGTAATTTTGAAAGAGGATGGGCTACTAACAACATCGATCTCAATGGATCCGTCATTTTGATTGTCGTATCCATGTTCAATAACGTTGGTGACCGCTTCATCGACGGCAAGAATGATTTTGTTTTCATCCTCTTTCGACAGAGCGCTCTGTTGAATGAGCCGGGCGATGAACTCCCGAACCACCGTAAGGTGTTTCGTGTCGTTGGTCACCACCAGTCGATCTTTTAAGGTTTCTTCCATCTTCTATATATGTCGCAACGTGACGATCGTAATGTCGTCATGTTGTGGCCCGTCTCCCTGATGTTCATCCAGTTTCCCAACGACAATATTCAAAAACTGGTTCGAATCTCGTGTCGCTAGTTGTTGTGAGAGTTGGATAAATCGGTCGTCTCCAAATTCTTCGTTATCCGTGTTCATGGCTTCCACAGCTCCGTCTGTGTACAGGACGATGCGATCCCCATGGTTCAACCGTAAGGTTCCTTCCTCAATGGTTCTTTCGAATACAGGACCTTTGTCAAATCCGAGGGCGATCCCTTTTGGATTTATGAGGTCGATTTTGTTGTCCGAAGCAGACCAGGCGATTAATGGGTTGTGACCTGCGCTGGCGACCTTCATCTCGTTCGTCTTCTTGTTCAGTATACAATAAAGAGCTGTGACGAACATTCCCTTCTTAATGTTTTGGGCGAGCATCCGGTTTGCCCGGGTAAGGGTTGCCATAGGCGATGTATTTTGGGTTCGATCGACCTCTTCGCGGATAAAGGCGAGAGCCATCGACATCACGATGGCCCCTGGGACCCCTTTTCCGGAGACATCGGCAACAATAATTCCCGAATGATCTTCATCGATCTCGATAAAGTCGTAATAATCCCCTCCGACTTCTTGAGAGGGTCGGTAGAAAGCGGCGACATCATATCCGGGTAGTTTTAACACTCTCTTCGGCATCAGGTTTTCTTGGATTTCCCGCGCCACAGAGAGTTGGTGCTCCATTTTCTTCTGCATGATCTCCTGTTCGTGGGCCACCTTTAATGCGGAGGTCATTTTGTTGAAGGTTCCCGCCAACGTTCCGATCTCATCCGTCGAACGGGGGATCGTTTCATGGTCGAGGTTTCCTTCACTCACGATCTGGATATCATTCATCAATGATTTGAGGGGGTTGGTGATTAAAGTTGAAATCCAGATGGCAATTCCCGCTCCGGCGCCTACCGCTAATAATACGGTAAGAAAAATGGCCCAAAAGAGGGTCGATTTTGCATCTGATATTTTTTCGAGGGAGAGTGCGACGTAATATCTCAACTTGTAGGGAGAGGTAGGAGCCGACTCCCGAATGAAGATGCGAACAGGGATTTTATTCTCAAAGGTATCTTTTTTTGCGATTGCTTCGTTACTATCGAGGTTGGGAAGCGCAATTTCCGACCGTCCATTTACGGTGACACTTGAATTTCTTCCGTCCGATACGTCCACCACGGCAAGACGCTTGATATCCTCACTCGCTTCTTCCTTGAGAGAGAAAAGGGGTTCTAAGCTATCGAGGGGGCCGAAAGGGGCGGTCAGGTTATCAAAGAGATCGCGATTTACCTGTTCCTGATACCAGAGATTTCCGGAAAGGATGGCGTTAAGAGAGGCTTTTACCTCTTCCTTCGGATCCCCTCCATTCGAGCGAACCAGCTTTGTATATTGCTCCCGAGCGGCACCCGCTTGTGCGATGCTTTTTTTCCATTTGTCGGTTGGATCCACTCTATGCAGGAAGGTGTCGAGGGTGGTCATTCTCTGGTCGGGGCGGTGAATCGCCTGGTACCAGTAGCTGTCATCGATCGAGGCGAGGGTGCTGACGAGGCGTTCGCCCTTCGCATCAATTTCCGCGTCGAGTTGGTCAACCGCGTTGCTATACACGACAATGAAAATAAGGATCCCGGTTAGAAACGTCACTGCGGCAATAGCCGCCATGATTTTCCAGCGCAAGGAAATGCCGTTTGTATTTACCTCGTCTCCCGGATCAGGAGAGCCTCCCGATTTTATTTTGGTATTCCGAGTGACACGGGGGACCCCTCGGGAAGAGATCCGGCCCCCTCCCACACGGGTCCGTCGGGTGCTTGTCTTTTTAATTTGTTCGGCCATAGTTTAAATTTTGTTACCGGTGAAAAGTTTTCGGGCTTGGAAAATATAGACCAACCCAGAAAGAACTGTGATCAACCCTGTTGCCACCACGGTAACCACCAGTACCCATTTTGCCCAGATCACGCCATGCAGGTAGGAAGCGTACCAGAGAGCGGTTCCTACCGTTATCGCTTGTACAACAAATTTCAGTTTTCCGAGGAAATTGGCACCGAACTCGATTCCTTCCGCTTCGGCAACCGCCCGGATTCCGTGGACCAGAAATTCGCGGCCCAAAACAATGGCGACCAGCCAGGCTGGGAAGTAGGGCGCCAACGGCTCCATCGAAAGGAAAAAGGTCAGTGATCCGCAGACGATGATCTTATCCACGAAGGGGTCGGCGATTCTACCAAAATGTGTTACCTCTCCGTATTTACGGGCGATATATCCATCCACCCAGTCGGAGGCGGCGGCGATAAAGAAAAGAACGAATGCGATAAGAACGGCGAGATTCCAAGTGCCGATATCCCAGGATTCTTTTTTGGAAATCGCGTAGGTGAGGATTCCGAGGTAAACAATGCTTAGGAAGAATCTTCCCGTGGTGATCTTATTGGCGGCTGTCATCAGGAGCATGAGCCTTGGTCCTTTCAGGAGAAGGGATTCTATCTTCCTGAAGGCGGATAATCACCAAAAACCGGGTTTCTTCAGGAGGAAGAGATCAATTCGCCCGTTAAATCATACCCTTGTCGCCCGATAATTCGTGCCTGGGCAATATTGGTTTCGGGGGGAGGGGTTCCATGAAGGTAGATAAGGGTATCGATGTCGGGTGCATCTCCGTAGGTTCGTCCGACCCAACTATTTTCCTCTTTGGTTTCTACCACAACGGGGATTACTTTTCCGATGAGGGATTCTTGCGTTGCGTAGGCGATCGATTGCTGTTGTTCCATAAGACGGTTGTACCGCTCCTGAATCACCTCTTCGGGGAGATGTCCCTCCATCGAATCGGCCCGGGTTCCCGGTTCTCGTGAAAAGGGGAAGGCTCCGAGTCTTTCAAATCGAAGTTCTCGAAGATCTTCCATTAGCCCTTCAAAATCTTCTTCCGTTTCTCCTGGAAAGCCTACGATGATTGTTGTTCGGAAAATTAGATCGGGAATCGCTTTTCGCCATCGATGGATCAGTTCCTTTTGACCCGATTCGGTCATCCCTCTGCGCATCAATCGGAGCATGCGTTCTCGAGTATGTTGAATCGGCATATCGACATATTTTACGACTTTAGGGTTTTCGGCCATCGTCTGGATGAGCCGTTCTGTAACGTAAGTGGGGTAGGCGTAAAGTACTCGTAACCACTCAATCCCATCCACCTCTGACAATTGGTTCAGAAGTTCATCCAGAGCTAGCTTCCGATAGAGATCGAGCCCCCAGTTTGTTGAATCTTGGGCGATAAGGTTAAGTTCTTTAACGCCCCGACCGGCCAACTCCCGCGCCTCTTGTAAGAGGTCATCGAGAGGTTTTGAACGAAATTTTCCTCGGATTTCCGGAATGATGCAGAAGGCACAAGTATGGTTACACCCTTCCGAAAGTCGTAGATAAGCGGTATGAGGCAAGGTAAGGGGAAGGCGATCTCGATCGATTTCATATTTAGAAAGATCTTTGGTGACCAGGTTGATCCTCTCTTTTCCGGTCCCCGCTTTTTGGAGCAAGGAAGCACAGACGTCTGAAATTTTCTCCCGGTCGGTAATTCCCAGCACCGCATCAACATTGCGAAGTTTATCGGAAAAAGAGGGCCCATGCCTCTGCGGAAGACACCCCGCCACGACGACCGCTTTGAGGTCTCCTTGTTCCTTTAAGGCGACCATTCGCTTGATCGTCTCCATCGATTCGTCTTCAGAGGCTTGAAGAAAGCCACAGGTATTAACAACGACAACATCTGACCCTTGATAATCAGACTGAAGTTGAAATCCCGATTGAACTAGGTTTCCGAGCAGAACTTCGCTGTCGACCAAGTTTTTCGGGCATCCAAGACTAATGAAGGAAACTTTTGGGGCCATAAGGCGTCGTATTGTAGGAGGGGGGTGCTTGGGAAGCAAGGACGAGTAGATTTCCCAAAAAGTCTCCCTTTTTTCCCGTTCCGACGTATATATTGGAAATGTCGATTCGTCTAACTGATGTAGAGGTGATCTTCAGAATGCCAAAGAATTATGATGTGGTTTTTGCCAAGGCAGCGATCCATAACAAACTGATTCCGATCGAACAGGCGAAAGGGCTCTTGAAATCCCTTCCGGAGGGGAAGAGCTTTGCCGTTATGGCGATCGAAAAGAACTATATACCGCGAGAAAAGGTAGAGCGGCTTATCAAGAAGATCAACGATGTCTCTTCCGCGCAACACCCGGCTATTCCTCGCATGACAGGCGTCCATGCCCGAAAAAAGAGTGCTTCTCAAATGCTCCCTTCCGTACCCAAAACAGCGGTCGAACCGGTCCGAAAGAAGGGCCCAACTCGAGAACTACCCGCAACTCGAAGACGGGGGGAGAGCCGGCGAAGACCGGTTCCTGCCCCAAAGAAGAGTTCTTCGAAACTTCCTCTTATTATAGGGGGGGCAGTGATTCTCCTTGTGGGTCTTGTCATCGGAATCATTGCCGCGGTATCCGGGGGAGAGGATACTGTCCCAGAGAATCCGGTTGCCGACCAGCCGGTCGAAAAGCCGGACCCCAAGCCAGAACCTAAAC
>CAYRLD010000092.1:0-8186 GCA_964424925.1 uncultured Planctomycetales bacterium | reverse complement strand
GCTCTAGTCGACTCATGATTCCGCCCCCTCATCTTTGGACACATCGACCTGCTTGCGGAAATGAAACCGCTTCTCTTCCCCCTTAAAAAGGCGTTTCAGGTTGTCCCGGTGACGAACCACCACCAAGAAGGCCGCGACAAAACAGAAGATCGTAACCGGAAGAAGTTGCTCTCCCCAAAAACGTCGGCCGGTAAAAATATGGCCAATCGGAAGCGCAATTGCAGCGGCAATCGAAGCAAGACTGACATAGCGGCTAGCGAGAAAGAAAAGGAGCCAAACACCAAAGGCAATTACACCCGCCATCCAATTGAGCGCAAAGATCACTCCCGCTGCCGTCGCAACCCCTTTGCCCCCACGAAAATTGAGGTAGACCGGCCAGATATGGCCCGCAAGTGCGGTCACGCCGCAAAATACCGCCATCATGGCGGGAAGAAAAGGTCAGTGGTCGCACGGCCACTGATCCGCAACAAAAGGAGCGAGCCAGAAGACCGGAGCAAAGCCTTTGAGAAAATCGAGCGCAAAGATCGGGAAGAACCATTTCCCTCCCAAGACCCGGGAGGCATTCGTCGCCCCGATATTTTTTGACCCTACTTCCCGGATATCGACTTTCTTCAAAAGCCAGACGAACAGCCACCCGAAAGGAATCGCCCCTACCAGATACGTTACCACCCCGGCGATCGAATAATAGAGCTCAGTTGGCATTTTCATCCCCGTCCGATTTCTTCTGGACAAATTTCGCCCGCAGTTGGCCGCAGGCCGCAGAAACTTCATCCCCTTTTCTCTTCCGAACCGTGACAAGCGCACCACATTTTCCGATCGTCTCTACAAATCGGTCGACACTTTCGTTTGTGGGGGATTCGTAAGGGAGTTCCTCCACCCGGTTAAAGGGAATAATATTAATTTTCATTCGTGTATTTCGAAGACGGGCGCCCAATTCGAGGGCGTGTTTCTTCTCATCATTGACTCCTGCCAAGAGAACGTATTCGAACGTCACATTCTTCCCGGTCGCTTCCTTGTACGCCATTCCCGCTTTAATTAATTCGGTCACCTTGCGGTTTTTCATCGTGGGAACGACAACGTGCCGAATCTTATTATTCGGAGCATGGAGCGAAATCGCAAGGTTCGGGGTCACCTTATCCTCGACAAGCTGTTCTAACTTATCGAGAACACCCACCGTCGAAAGGGTAATTCGGTTGTAGCCAAAACCACCCCCCCAACTCGCCTTGAGAATCCGAAGCGCCCGAACCAGATTCGCGTAGTTCAAGAGAGGCTCCCCGATCCCCATCACGACCAAGTTTGTGATCGGGCGGTCGGACTCCTTTTTCACATAGAGAACCTGTTCGACGATTTCAGAGGCGGTCAGGTTTCGCTTCAATCCATCCATCCCACTGGCACAAAAGACGCACCGGACGGGACAACCCACCTGGGTAGAGATACAGATGGTCCGGCGGTCCCCTTCGGGAATCAGGACAGACTCGATCACCTCACCCTTTCCGAGATCGAGAAGAAGTTTCCGTGTCCCATCCGGGCTTTTCACCCGTTGGGTTACCTTGGTCGAAAAGATGGGATACCGTTCGGTGAATTCCCCTCGGGATTCTTTGGAGAGATCGGTCATCTCTTCGAACGAAAGGGCCCCCTTCCGATGAATCCATTGGAGAATCGGACGGGCGCGCCATCTCTGGAGACCATCGGCGACACATTGCGCCTCGAATTCTTTTAGTGTCACTCCAGTAAGCTCTGTCACGGGCGGGATTATAGCAGGCGCGGGGTCCGAAAAGAAGTCTGTCCGCTTAGAGACACTGCATGCAGGCGATCTTCCCCTTCTTGGTCACTTCCTTCTTTGAATAAAACTTCATCATTCGTTCGGAAGGAATCAGCTTCGAATAAGGACAATTGTTCGAATGAAAATGAACACCATCCTGGCTCGCCACAAAGGGAGGCTCTTTCTGGAGAATCCGGTCCACAATCTCCCTCGTATCTTCTACCGAGATCTGATCATTATAGATCATCTCAATAATCTCAAGCATCGCATCGGGATCATCAATTTCAGAAACGATGATCGAATGCTCTTCGGTAATCATGCCGGCCCGAAGAGCTTCTCTTGCCGGAATGGGAAGATCGAGCAAGAACCGGGATCGTTCGAGATCTTCTGCACTGAGCCCCATCGTTTCCGCAAGAGATTCTGCGGTAACCTTTGGGTGACGCTTCTGAATTCGATCGAACATAAGAAGAGTATCAATCTGCGACATGTTTTCACGATGCAGATTTTCGAGGTAGCTGATCTCCATCATCTCTTTTGGACGCAGAGACCGTACGATCGCGGGAATATTTTCAAACCCAAGATCACGAGCCGCGGCTAATCTCCGCTGCCCGGCAACCAGGGAAAATCGCCCCCCCCGTTTCCGGGCGACAATAATGGGAACGATGACTCCATATTCCTTTACCGAAGACTTCAGGTTCTGATGAGGCTCATCCAAAAAGTATTCTCTCGGTTGGCAAGGATTCGCATCGATCTTCGATATGGAAATATATTCAAACCGGTCTGACTTCTTGCGATTTTTTCCAAACCATCGGCGAAAGGTATTTACAATAAGGCCCCCGCCATCCGAATTCCCACCACAAGCCTGGCAAGATGTACGTTTTTCCATCTCTGTCTCCTTCGCGCTCTCCAGAAGCGTTATCGACGAGATAGAAGGGAAAATTCAGTGGTACAAAATTATGGGCACACCCATAAATATCGGGACAGAGACAAGAGGGACGGTTCCCCTACTCGTTTACTTCCGGCTTCTCCAAAGTACCGGTCACTTTAATCGGAAGAATTGCGTTCCGAAGAAAATCGACGATCTGTACCGGAATGCGGAAAAGAAAGAAATCGATCCCAAAAAGCCCCCCGGATTCCATCCGAAGTTTCAGGTCAAGATTCCCATCAAAATCGACACTACCCTTTCCCAGAATAGAAGATCCCTTCCCCTCAAACCCAAGGGTATTAATTTGAACCTTCCGATCAGCCAGATCAAAGTAAATGGAACCCGCATCAAAGACCGGATTTCCGCCCCACTTGGTCGGATCGAGAGAAAAGATACCGGCAAAGATAGGGATCCTCCCGAGTTTCCCTTGGCTGATCGTGATCTTTCCTTTGCCCCGTAAGGAAGCGGCATCGGATCCCACACCCGTGAGACCTTTGATTTCGATGTCGACTTTCCCCTCTGGAGGCTCCGATGTAGCAAAAGTTTCCGTACTTCGGGAAAAAGAAGCGAGATCCATATTCGATACCTGGAGGTCACCGGAATACTCATCTGATTCCAGGTCCAGTCTCATCCAACCGCCCAGACCTCCCTCATAAACCGATCCTTGGATATTGAGGAACCGAAGAACGGATCCCGTCTTGGTCATAGAGCAGGAAACCCGTTGAATCTCCTTCTTCATCACCGTTGCTTGCATTAGTCGTAAAGGCCCTCGGAGTTCCGTTTTTTCTCCCCGGACATAGACCTCCAGACGAGCATCTCCGAGAATGTGATCGATCGGAATCTCCCCCCGAATCGAACCATCATTAATCTGAAGAGAGACCCAGCCATCCATCTTCCGGGTTTCCCCGTGGTAGATCTTGAGATTCACATCCGTATTGACCGTCCCCTCCAGTTTCAAGGCTCGCAAGATATCCTGCACATCACTCGGCAAGGTCGAGACGATCTCCGGTCGAAGGGGGAGTCCTACCATACGAACCCCAACCCGGGTCATCGCATCCACCAGCGACCCCTCCACCGTCACCTCTGCTTTTCCACTCATTCCACGCAAGGCATGAAGATCGATCTTCTCGGGTCGATAGCGAACTTCTCCGGTCACATCTGTAAGAGGAAGAGGAACTTCATCGTACGTCACATCACATCCGAGAAGACGGGCCACACCCGAATGAACAACCTCTTCCTGCCCCAATTTGCGAACATGCCAATCAAGATCGACAAACCCTTTTGGGCGAAGACGCTTCCATAGATCGATCCCTGTCTTACCAAGAGCATCCCGCAACCTCGTATCGAGAGGAATGGAATGGCCCTTGATATGAAGGTTCACCGAGGCCTCTTTGTCGAGGTCATCGATCCATCCGGAAATCAGGAATTTCGAAGCCTCAGCCGGGATTAAACCGAGGGAAGAGATCTTCCATCGAGGTTCGCTTGTTTCAACATGCAAAATCGAAACTCTCGGAAGATCGACTCGGATAAAGCCTTTCAGATTCTCCACCGGGTAAGGGAACCCTTTGTATTGAAGACAACTATCCCGAAATCGAATATCCATGGGAGTGCGAACCGGTTTCTCAGGCCCCCGATCCCTCTCGATCCACCCATCCACATCGATCCACCCGGTGGCCTGAAAGGAATCCCAAATCGACCTTCCCTTTTTATCGAGCGAGTTTCGAAGAGTTTTATCGAGCGGCATATCTCGAATCCGTAACCGAAAACGAAAGTCGGCCTCTGATCCGTATCCACCCGCTCGACCATCAAAAGAGACGAGCGCTGACCCGTTCTGCGCTTCCAAGTGACGAATCTGAAACCCGTCATCCCGAAACACCAGTTCCCCTTCGATCTGTTTCATCGGATAGGGAAACTTTGCGTAGGTTAATGCCATTCCGGCCGGCTTTACCGACACCTGAAAATCAGAAGCCTCCGCCGATCTCTGACGCCAGGAAATATGAATGCCAGCATTCCCTTCGGGAGAATATCGGTCCCAGGCAGAGTGATGGTCCGGGTGCAACTGATCGCGCAACTCGCCCCCAAAGGAGAGCGAATCACACTCCATCTGGATCTGAAACTCTTCCGTCTTCAAATGATAGGAGCCCTGCAGAACCCAGCGACCGAGGAGGGGGCTTTCGAGATTCCCATGAATCAAGTAGACCGTGCCGGCTGAGGGAACAAGAGAAAGGGTTTCGATCGAAAAGGCTTGAGGACGATCCCATCGAAAAATGTCCTCATGAATGAGTTCTACCGTCCCTCCCTCGCAATAAACGGAAGGAAGGCTTTCCACATCGACCTCTTCCCGAAAAGACTTTCCCGAAGGAAGCTTCTCCAGCTCTTCAAAGAGAATCTTCGACAAAGTCAATCGAGGTCGATTGAGGTAGATGCGATCCAGCCTCTTTCCGAGTCCTTCCTGGAATTGAATTTCCGCCCGATCGACAGAAAGAACCTTGAGGCGCTCTGGTGTGGCATAAAAGTCAGCCTGCTCCAGGACCAGAATCTCATCAAAGTACGATGCCGTAATCTTCTCATATTTCAGCGTATCCCCGAAGAGGCTCTCCAACTCGCCTCGGGCCACACGGGAGACGGAGGCACTCGAGGTCAGGAGGAAATAATCGACGGATCCGAATAAGACCAGAATCAAAATAAGAATAAGATAGGCGGTCGAACGCTTCATAGGGGGTGAATTGTACAGGAAGCTTCGTTACACTTCACCGAACATGATCTTCGAAGCCATTCCAAATTTTAGTGAAGGACACAGGGCGGATATCTGTCAGGATCTCCGAACCACAGTAGAACAGATTCCCGGAGTAACCGTTGCGGACCAACATATAGACCGGGATCATCACCGAACAGTACTGACCTTTCTCGGGAAAGAGGGAGCGGTCGCAGAAGGAGCGTTTCAACTCGCCAAGAAAGCGATCGAGAAAATCGATCTGACCCGACATACCGGAGAACATCCACGCATGGGGGCGATCGACGTGCTCCCTTTTGTCCCCCTCGGGGAGGCAACCATGGAAAGGGCCACCCTTCTGGCCCGCACAGTCGGGAAACGAATCGGAGAAGAACTTCACCTGCCGGTCTTTCTTTATGAAGAAGCGGCCCAGAGACCCGAACGGAGAAATTTAGCTGACATACGACGCCCCCGCTTTGAAGGATATCGTGACTACGCAGACCTGGATCCCGATTTTGGACCTTCCCAGGTCCATCCCACCGGGGGATGCGTTGCCGTAGGAGCGCGACCGATTCTCATCGCCTACAATATTGACTTACAAACAGACCGGGTCGGGATTGCGAAAAAGATCGCCCGTACAATCCGGGAAAAGAATGGAGGAAAAACAGGGATCAAGGCGATCGGACTCGGTATCGAGCAAAGAGGCTGTGCCCAAGTCTCGATGAATGTCTGCGATTACCAATCCACCTCCCTCTTGGACGTATTCGGGGAAGTCAAAAAACTGGCCAAAGAGTTCGGAAGTGCGGTTCGTTCGAGTGAAATTGTGGGGCTTTGCCCCCAGGAAGCTCTTCCGAAGGATGCAAAGGAGTTGCTCCAGCTAGAAAACTTCACACCAAAACAAATTCTGGAGAATCATCTCCCCTGACGCTTTTCCCGTTCTTCCAGAAATTCATTTCGGGAAGACTCATCCGCCCACCATGCGGCCGCTTCAGAAGCATTCGAGAACTGTTTCCCACAAAGCTGGTGTAATGCTTTCCCCACCTCCGCAGAAATGAGGGCCTTTTCCTGGGACGGCCACTTCTTTCCTTCGGAATCCTGGAAACAAGAGACAAGACGCTCGATCACAGAGGTCCATGAATCACGATCCTCTATTTTTAGGACCAACGTCGGCAAGCAGTTCAGGACAAGGCGAACCCGACGAGCCTCTCCGTCCAGCCAGGAGAGAAAGAGTGGGAGCGCACGCGCATCCCCAAGCCGAGCAAGCGCGACCAAGACCCGTTCGGTTTCAGGAAAATGGCGCTCTAAGGTTTTTGCATATTCCAAGAGAGCGGGGACTGCCGAAACATCCCCTCCTTCGGAGAGCGAGAGAACCGTAAACTTTCGAATGACCGGATCCGAATGCTTCAAAAGAGAGATCAACCTTTGTATCGCAGCGGGAGAATCAAAAAGAGTGAGGGATTGAATCGCACGGATACGGGAGAACTCCCCTCCCTGAGTAATCTGACGCATCACCCCGTCCAGCACCGCTTTCATTTTGAGGTCAGGAACCGAATAAGCGACAGACTTTCCTTCCTGAGAAGAATCACCCGCCAGGAGAGAGAGATGAATGATCTCCCCCCCTTCGGGGTATGCCTCTCCAATCATTCGGGTACCCTGCTTTAGAAGGAAGCTCGCTTCCCGCATTTGCATACGAGAATAGTAGGGTGACTGAAGGAGCTGTCGCACCCCTTCTATATTATTGGAGAAAAGAACCTCTGCCTCAGACACAGAGATTCCCTGCGAAAGTCCTTTCAGGAGGGAACTAAACCGCCGGGCAAAAAGATCGGCGTCCTGAAAAAGTTCGGCACAAACCAGTTGCTCACCGAAAGCGACCGCCACCCCCACGACTCCAGGAAAGCGATCCGGAAAATCAACGAATGCGGTCGAAAGATCTTCCCCTCTATGCTCTTTGGGAGAGGAGAGAGCCGACCAGATCGCCCCTTGCCCCTCTCCAGAGAGAGCCGCACGGCGAATATCAAGAGGAGCAACCGTTCCACCCGATGCAGGAAGAAAAAGAGTTTCCTTCCGATCCGCGTCCGGCTCAACACAGACGACCGGAACAAGAACCGTATCTCCCGCAGAGACTTCGATATCGGATCGGACCATCCGGGCATATTTCCCCCCTACGAGAATCTCGCCGGAAAGAAGAAGAAGGGGTTGTTCACTCTCATTGGAGACCTGTACTGCAAAGGGGTCATCCATTTCCTCAATTTTCACTCTCTTATTCTGATGTACGAGTCCCCATTTGGAAGAATCACCTACCACAGGACTCAAGAGGGGATAGAGCGTTACACTTCCATGTCGTACCGGCGAAGCGATCCGAAGATCATCGATCCATGCCGAAATCTCGTTATCGGAAACCCCTTCGGGTCGACCAACAAGTGCGCCGGAAAGATATATTCGAAACTCTTCCTGGGTCTTCCACTTCCCCGGGGCGATCTGAATTTCCCCCCGGTTCCATCGAGTGAGCCACTCCTTCGGAACATATCCCCCGGAAGTTTTCTCGTACCCAAGTTTCTTTAAACTCTCTTCTACCGAAGGGGCCTCCTCCTCGCCCTCTTGAGAAAACTCTTCAAACGCGGCTTCCGGCGCCATCATGCGGCCCGCGACGCATACCTGCCCTGAAACGAACCCGTCTCTCATCTCCCGCGAAACCCAGTGACCCCGGTACTTTACAAGATCCAATTTCCGCAAGACCGCCCGTTCCATTTCGCGTGGAATGGACTCCCACTCTTCCCCCCGGGAAG
>CAYRLD010000091.1:1580-8204 GCA_964424925.1 uncultured Planctomycetales bacterium | reverse complement strand
AGGGGATGCTGGAATAAAAATCAGGATCGCCTCCAGTAATCCCTCCTGTTTCCCCTGAACCGTCAAGTGACTCCCAAAAAACCCCATTAAACCTTCTCACATATACTTCATGCTCTGTTGTTGGAGATGTTTGTTCTAATTCAATCCACGTAACAATCGGATATCCTAATGAATCAACAGCAACATCTGAGCTATGAGATTGAGTCGTTGTGTTGCTAATTCCCCACCCCGTACTTGATCCACCTATTCCTTCCCAAGCGCTGCCATTATATCGGCTTAAATGGATATTCCACGGCCCACCGCTTCCCCCCGAAGCTAAATCTTGATCCCACGTCACCACTGGGTTTCCGGAAAGGTCCAACGTCATTGCGGGATCTTGATCATTACGACCATTATTACTAATATTCGAGAAAGGCCCATCGGAACTGGGAAGCCCTTGCAAAGCGCCTCCTGTGAATTCCGTAACATAGACCTCTGTATATCCAGCAGGCAGTACCTCCTCCCAAGCGATAAACACCCGATTCGAAGAATTAATAACGATGACGGGATCGGTTGATTCCAATGTGTTCCCCGTAGAAGAAGAAACATTCGTGGATGTCGTCTGCCAAGAAGATCCATCGTGCCAGTTCAGAAGGATTTCTGAATTGACCCCAGTTCCATCAACCCAAACAACATAAGGATTTCCGGATGAATTCGTTGCGATGGATGGATCAGAGGAATCTGTAGCGGCTGTTGGAAAAGATAGATTCGTCCAAGAAGTACCGTTAAATTTCTGAACAATAATCTGCTTGAGGAAACTGATCGTTTCTTCGTAAGCAATAAAAATGTTATCTGATTGATCAACACAGATGGAGGGCTTCCCTGAAGAATCCGCAGAGTTGCTCACATTTCCGTCCCCATAAAGGGAGGTCGTATCAATCCAAGGATCTACAAGTAAAGGATAGACTACATTCATCATGTAAGAAGCGGGAATTTCGAGAGAAATTTCTCCAGAATCATACGTCGGTTCTAGGTCTATCCGGCGACCTGCGGCATCGATCGCCATCGCACCATAATAAGCAATCCGTTTATTACCGGCTTCATCACAAAACCAGAGCCCCCCATTTTCCATCCGAGGGTCATTCCAACCGCCCTCTCCCGCAGGGACCTCAATAACCGGCCCTTCAAAGTTGGTCTGCACTGCGGTTTTTACAACAAAGGCTCCCTTCCCAACCGGCTCTTGGATATGAAACAACTGTTCAATGCGATGAGTTTCATAGCGATACTCTTCCTGTATTTTTCCATAATCGATCCAAAGAAGAGAGGGGTCCGTTCGGTCGAAAACAGGATCCATTAAATGGATTTGTTCTCCCCCTTGGGTAACCAAAATTCCTTTTGTTTCCAATTGAACCGTTGCAGACGAGAAAGAAAGCCCTTTTGGAGACTTTTTCACGGTATAAGATTTAGGTTCCTCTAAAGAAATAGGCCGACGGAAAACCGTTTCTGGATCGTGGGAGGTTGTTTCTACGATTTTCTCAGGAACGATGGCGCTAAAAGGGCCTGTTTCTTCAGAGAGGACAACAAATGCAAAAAGAAAGAGAATGGATCCAAAGACAAGGGAAACTCTTTTCATCTTTTTTCTCCATAGGAGTCTGTACAGGAATATTATTCCGTATCTTGAATACCCAAGAGCCGACTTTGTTACGCTATAATAGATATTAGTTAGTTTACCCGGTTTTATTTCTTCTTCCTGTGTTCCCAATGCTATCACGCTTTTTTGGAATGGGAATAGTCTTTGTAAAAGGGAGTTCATGAAAATCAGCCATTTTCAGCAACAGATTCGAGAGACCTATTTCGACCGGGATCACCAGAGAGGGGTCGAAAAAAACTTTCTCTGGTTTACCGAAGAGGTGGGGGAGCTGGCCGAAGCGATCCGGAAACGGGATCAAAAGGGAATGGAAGAAGAGATGGCCGATGTACTTGCTTGGCTCTCTACACTAGCAAATCTATTGGACATTGATTTAGAGGCGGCAGCGGGGAAGAAATATGGTTCGGGTTGTTCCCGATGTCAGAGGTCGCCCTGCGCGTGCCCGGAATAGATCAATCTTTACAACTGATCCACGCTTTTCCCGTTTCGTAAAACTCCTCTTTCCAGATCGGAGCTCTTTTTTTTAGTTCGTCGATGGCGTATCGACCCGCCGCGAAAGCCTCTTTCCGGTGGGCAGAAGAGACCGCTACAATAACGCTGGCTTCCGTTGGTGACAATTTACCTGTACGGTGCGCTATGTACCACTCCCCTAAAGACCACTTTTCCCCCGCCTCTTGAAGGATCGTTTCGATCTCTTTTTGGGCCATCTCGTCAAAGGCGGTATAGCTCAACTCCACCACCTTTTTTCCTTCGTGATGGTTTCGAACCGTTCCGACAAAGAGACAGACCGCGCCACAATCAGGTCGAACCACCTTTTTCCAGGCTTCATCAATAGAAATCGGTTTCTCCGTAATAAGAATCAATCTCTACCCCCCACCCACAGGGGGAAGAAAAGAAAGTGTATCGCCCTCTTCCAACGGAGTTTCAAGTGTAGCGTAGTTTGTATTTCGAGCGTATTTCATCGTCGTTCCGAATGATTTCAAGTCCGGAAGTTCTTTGAGAACCTGTTCGACAACGGCGCCAACCGATCCTTTAGATTCCACGATGAGATCAGCGCGTCCCGCTTTTTCTGCGGCGGGACCAAAAAATTTTACCTGTATTTTCATTGTAGAGCGGAAACGACCTGACCGATCCCCTCCTCTAACAGAACTCTTGGTTCATACCCTAAATTAACACGAGCCTTTTCAGTCAAACCACACACCTTTTCTACTTCTGAGCTCCTTTTGTCTCGGTACACGGTTTTAGATTTCTTCCCTAAACCCTTTTCGAGTATAGAAATTACTTCCTTATCCGAAGCGCCCACTCCCCCGCCAATGTTGTAGAAAGTAAAAGGATCGGAATGATCTAAAGCCCCTTCTATTCCAGAAAGGAGATCCTCGATAAAGGTGTATTCCCGTTGGTGATCGCCATTTCCGGGAAGAGAGATCTCCTCTTCCGCAAGAATCGATGTCGCCCACTGATGAATCAAACCTCCCCCAGGCCCATAGGGATAAAAATGCCGGATGATCGTTCCTTCAATTCCATGGAGATCTGAATACACTCGAAGATAGTTTTCCGCGGCCAGTTTCGTTGCCCCCGATATAGAGATTGGCGTTAATAACCCCGCATCATCCGGAAAAGGGTTTTTGGGATGTTGTCCGTACACTTCTGACGAACTGCCCAAAAGAATTCGGGGCGTTTTCGTTTTCCGTGCCGCCTCATAAAGGAGGAGAGACGCGTTGACATTAATATCGTGACAGAGAGAAGCCTCTTCTGGAGAAGAAGACTTTTCATAGTAAGTGGCAAGGTGAATGATTCGGTCTACCGGAAGTAAGTCTTCGATACCCGCTCGAAGATCCCGCTCTTCAAATTGAAAGTCACCCTTCCGTTTCGCCCGTGACAAATTTTCTCGTTTTTGTTCCGGGGAATAGGAAGGATCCAAATTGTCGACCACGATTACATCATCCCCTCGCATCAAAAGTCTTTCGAGGAGACGAGATCCGATAAAACCGGCCCCACCTGTCAGGAGAGTCTTCACTTTACCGGGTGGTCAGCCTGCCCTGGAAGAACGACAGGAAGGCGACATAGAAGAAACCGATGCAGAATAAGGCTTGGAAAGGAACCGCGCCATACATCTGGTATTCGATTGAATATCCGATGATGAAGAGGAATCCAACCGCCATGGCGAGTTCGATAAAAGCGATGACCGTTTTCATGGACATCTTCGCTTTATATTTCTTTTTCTGTATGGTCGCCCCATTATTCTCAATCATATATTTGGGCGTACGAACAAATTCACCGCTCTGTTTCGAAATTAACCCTTCAATGGCAGCACGAGCATTAGAAACGCAAAGACCAATTCCGACCGCTAGTAAAATCGGAATATGGAAAATGGCCCGGATTACCTGGCGAAATCCATAAATTTCCATCTGTGCTGAAACGTAGTAGACACAAACAGAGGTGGTCGCGAGCATAAATATCGCCAAGTCAAGCACGGCAGAATGTTCCAGATTGAGCAAAGGACGGAAATAAGTCACCGGGAACATAAGCAGAGCAAGGAAGAGCATCATTAAATTACAGGTATTCCCTGTAAGGTGGACAACCCCTTCACTTTTCACCTTCAACGGTATTTTTGCGGTGATGACCTTCCCGAGCAGTTTTTTAGAGGTTTGCATCCCCCCTTTGACCCATCGATGCTGCTGAGACTTCAGGCCGTTCATATCGACCGGTAGTTCTGCGGGAGTTTCCACCTCAGGAATAAATACAAAGTCCCATGACTTTAACTGAGACCGGAAACTGATATCGAGGTCTTCGGTCAGAGTATCATGTTCCCATCCACCCGCTTCGGCAATCGCCTGCTTGCGCCACATGCCAGCCGTTCCGCTGAAATTGAAGTAACGCCCAGATCGGTTTCGTGCCGCATGCTCCATGATGAAATGTCCGTCCAAAAAGACAGACTGAACATAGGTGAGTAAAGAATAATCGCGATTAATATGCCCCCAGCGAGTCTGAACACATCCGATATTGGGGTTCGTAAAATAGTGGATTGTTTTCTCGAGGAAATCGGCTTGGGGAACAAAATCGGCATCAAACATGGCAACAAACTCGCCCTTACAAACCTTGAGGCCTTCCTCAAGTGCTCCGGCCTTAAACCCGGTGCGGTCTGTCCGATGAAGATAACTGATGTCGATCCCTTTTTCTTTCCACTCGGCAACCTTCTTTTTACAGATTTCTTGCGTTTCATCTGTTGAGTCATCGAGGACCTGGATATCTAGCTTTTCGCGTGGATACTCAATCTTACAGACCGAATCCATCAACCTTTCGACAACGTACAGTTCGTTGAAAACCGGAAGCTGAATCGTAACTCTCGGATATTCTTTCCAGTTCGATTTAGGCTTGGGAGCGTTCTTCGCATGCCGGTAGAAAAGAAAAACCATCATATAGCGATGGAACCCATACACACTTAAGCAGCCCAGAAGCGCAATGTATGCATAGATAAAGAGATGACCGATCAGGTCTGTCTCTGGAGATACGAAGAGCGTTGGATGAAATATAGTCACAAAAAAGTCCCTTTAAGAAGTCCCGATTATAGGGAGGCGTTTTTCGAGGTCAAGAATTACCTCGCGGAACGGTACACCCTTCTCTTTCAACAGGTTACCGTTGTTTGACGGGAAGAAGTCGTGCACAAGCGGCAACATTTTTCAATAAAATCGCCAGCGTTACCGGTCCAACCCCTCCCGGGACCGGTGTAATCTTGCCGGCCACTTCCGCTACATCGGGGGAAACATCACCAACAATGTTTCCATCTTCACCCTTATTGATCCCAATATCGATAACGGTCGCTCCCGGTTTTACCATCTCTTTGGAAATCAAAGATGCTTTTCCGACCGCAACAAAGAGAAGGTCGGCGCGTTTTGTATGAAAAGCGAGATCTTTCGTCGCTACGTGACATATGGTGGGGGTTGCCGCCATACGCTTTTCTTGCAAGAGCAGAAAAGCGATCGGTTTTCCGACAAGAGTTCCATGCCCAACGACACACGTCTCCATTCCAGCTAAAGATTCATGCGCGGTCCTAGCGATTTCTACGGCCGCTCGTGCCGCACAGGGGGTTGGATTATGCTCCCCATACGCAATCATCCCGATATTGTGGGGGTGAACCCCTTCGATATCCTTTTCAGGAAGAATGAGTTGAGAAAGAGCGTCGGTATCGTATCCATGGGGAAAAGGAACATGCATCGTGATCCCTTGAACAGAAGAATCTTCGTTCAAGGTAGAAAGAAGGGATCGAACCTCGTTTTCCGGTGTATTTTCCCCTATCGAGACAACTTCATACTCAACCCCGCTTTTCCGAAAAAGATTTTTTTGCATACGCATATAAACACCGCATGCAGGGTTATCTTGGTTGTGAATCGCAACCACTTTTGGAGAATACCCGAGAGATTCTATTTCTAAGCGAGAGCTTTCGCGAATTTGGGAGGCCAGCTCCCGTCCTTGAAGAAGTTCGGCTGTCATGGGGGAGCATCCTAGCACATATTTTGAAAATTCCTACTCCAACTTGGTGCCCCGTTTTTCAAGGAGTTCCGAAACCTTCCGGTCTAACTCTTTCCAATGTTCTTCCAATAACTCCCACCGCCGAACCTTTGGTTTGAACGTCAAGAAAAGGGAGGGTGCGACAAAAAGATCACCAAGAAGAGCGGTAACGATCGCGATTCCTCCGAGAAGACCGAAATGAAATGTGAATTTGAAATTGGAGGTCAAAATAGAACCAAAACCAAGAACGAGAAGAATAGTGGCAAAAATCATAGGGCGCCCAGCTCCCTTTAGAGCCCGATACATTGCTTTCGTATGATCATGATCAACGGCCACTTCTAATCGAAGTCGGGCAAGGTAATGGATGGTCGTATCGACTGCGATTCCAAGGGCAACGGAAAAAATAGTTACCGAAGAAAAACTAAGCGGGATCCCGATCCACCCCATCGCCCCCCCGGTGACCACCATCGGAAGCATATTGGGAACAA
>CAYRLD010000091.1:0-1570 GCA_964424925.1 uncultured Planctomycetales bacterium | reverse complement strand
ATAGCGAGAAGCCCCACCTTGATCGATCGGAAAAGAAGAGACATAGAAATGAAAATAATAATGGCCGCCAAGCCAAGGCTTGCGACCATATTCCGAATCACGCTATCCATCGCTTTTTTTGCGAGCCAGGTCTTCCCTGTAGGCATAACAGAGAAATCCTCTGCAAAAGGGGCATGCTTTTGACGAACAAACTGGATAAAGGCTTCAATCCGAGTAGACGTGGCATTTTGCAACCGAACCGAAAGACGAGAAGCAGATAACTCTTTATCCGTCATTCTCGCAACAAGGTCATACTCTTTCTCGATCCCTTTCACTTCGGAGGTTCCGTTATAAAGAGCAAGGCACGCCTGCATCTCGGATTTATCAGCGGGTAGTTTCCGAAAACTCGGATCTTCAATTTTCTTCCGGACTTCTGCAAAGGCCGCCAACTTTTGAAACCCTTCCTTTTCCGAAGCCTCTTCGTACGCCTTCTTAATAACTCGGGCCCGATTCACCTCTTTTAGGAAATCCGTATAAGAGAGGGTTTGAGTAACTCGGACCTGATCGTTTCCTGGCATCACCCAAGAGGAAACCGCTTCCTGGAACGCTTCGATCTTTTGCAGTCTTTCTAAATCATTGATTTGACCTTTTTCCGGACTGCGCAAAATAATGTCGAGCGTGACAACGTCACTCAGGTTCTTTTCGAAAAATTTATGGGATTGATGTACCGGATTACTTTCACGAATATCTTGAAGCCAACTTCCTTCGTTTTTGATTCGAAGGATTCCAATAACGGAAACGGTCACCACCAAGGAAACAACCACAAAAATAACACCTCGATGCCGAAGGTTTATTCTGGCAATGCCACTCATCGTCCGATCGGACAGTTCTTCGGAAAAGTTATCTGCAATTCTTCCTCGAAAACGGGGAACGTTATCAAGCACACTCGGAAGGAATTCAATCGCGACAACATATGCGATCATGATGCCGACCGCTGTCAAAACCCCAAATTCCTGCACAATGTATAAATCCGTGGTTAACAGCGCTGCAAACCCAATCGCTGTTGTAAACGTAGTTAAGAAACAGGCGGCCACCATTGTTAACATCGTGTGGGCAAGCGCTTCTCGCTTATTTTCATATTTCTGAGCATCTTCTCGATACCGGGAAAGAAGGTGAACCGCATCTGCAATTCCTATAATGAGAATCAAAATCGGTACGATGCTGGAGAGCACACTGATTTTTAAGCCAAAGAGAGACATGAGCCCAACGGTCCAAAGCATCGCAATTCCGACAGTCGCCAAAGGCAAAAAAGTACCCATGACATTTCGAAAATACATACAGAGCAGCAAGAAGAAGACCGCAACAGCAAGAGGAAGAAACGTAAGAAGATCTCTTTTTGTTAAAACAACATATTCATGTTCGATAACGGGGATTCCGGCGATATAAAACTTAAGACCTGATTCCGATTCTTCCTGATCTAAAACCTCCTGCACCGAAACCAAAACCGCGGCTCGATCCTCTCCACTTTGAACCGATGGGGAAAATACGAGCCAAAGAGAGGTTGTCCTTCCGTCTGCACTGATCACGTTTC
>CAYRLD010000090.1:0-8248 GCA_964424925.1 uncultured Planctomycetales bacterium | reverse complement strand
AGAAGCCTACACTCTTTCCCTACACGACGCTCTTCCGATTGACTCGTGTAACGCGCGAAGGCGGAGAAGAAAATCGGCTCGATACTCTGCCATCCATTCCAGTAGAGATCCACTGTAATGGGCGGAGACTTTGATTCCCGGGTGGCGTTCCACTACGTCGAGAAAGGGTTTGTACGCTTCGTTGTACACCTGCTCGAATACAGAATGAAAATTTCCAACCGGCTGATGAGAATGAATACAGAGAACCAGATCAACGCCCTTCATTCAGGACTCCCTCGTACAACCGAAGATATTCACGTGCAGAACGATCCCATGAAAAATCCCGGGACATCCCGGTAGAAACGATTTCGGCCCACGCCTCTTTGTTGTGGTAAAGGGTAAGAGCTCTTCGAGTAGCCGACATCATCGAAGCCACCGAATAGTCAGAAAAGAGAACCCCGGTCGCCCCATCGACAATCGTATCCGCAAGCCCTCCCGTCCTTCTCGCCACCGGAACGGTCCCATACCGTAAACTGTACATCTGGTTCAACCCGCACGGTTCAAATCGGGAAGGCATAAGAAAGAGATCAGCCCCCGCCTCAATGCGGTGCGCCAATCCATTATCAAAGACGAAATGAAGGGAGCTTTTCTCCGGAAATCGCCCGCACCCCGCCATTAAGGCCGTCTCAAGGCGAGGATCCCCACTTCCCAAGAGAATGAATTGAACGTCTTCCTGTAAAAGTTCATCCATCGCAGCTAAGACGAGATCAAACCCTTTCTGCTCCGCCAACCGAGAAACCATTCCAATAATGGGGATATCTGGATCCTCCGGTAGACCACACTCTTTTTGCAGAGATTGTTTGCACTTCTTCTTTCCAGAAAGGTCTTCCACAGAAAACGGATAAGGAAGAAACGGATCCCGTTGTGGATCCCACTCCAGCAAATCTATTCCGTTCAGAATTCCATGGAGGCGATCTTTCCTCTCGCTGAGAACCCCATGCAAGCCCACACCAAACCTCTCCATCTGAATCTCTCTTGCATAGGTAGGACTCACCGTGGTAATCGAATCCGAAAAGATAAGCCCCGCTTTTATGAAGCTCCAACTCCCATGAAACTCCAGTTCTTTCCAATGGTAGTGCTTCCAATCCAGTCCGGTCGTTTCATATTGATCCGCACCGAAAACCCCTTGGTAAGCGAGATTATGAACGGTAAAAAGAGTTCGGGTCTCCAACGATTTCGCGTAGAGAGGAAGGAGACCGGCTTGCCAATCATGCGCATGAATCACATCTGGAAGGCCGAGCTCTTGAAGAAGAGCGAGAGCCGCTCGACAGAAAAAGCTATATCGAACCGCATTATCGGCATAGGAACCACCACCCGTTCCGTACAATCCTTCCCGATCGAAGAGCGGCGCATACTCAATCAGATACGTATCACCCGAACGATAAACCCGCGGATGCACTTGCTCCTTCCCCATCGAAACAGAAACCCGAACAGGAACCTCTTCCATAGGAAGAGAACGGGCAGAGCGATGCAGAGGAGTGACCGTGAGGACCTCCACACCCAATTTCCGCAGAGCAGGCGGAAGGGCTCCACATACATCAGCGAGCCCACCCGATTTCGAAAAAGGGACAACTTCTGATGTGATAAACGCGACCTTCATAACCCGAAGCCTTCTAGCACACCCCGATTATGAATCAGGAAGAGAGTTTGGGCAAACGGATCTTCTCCGAATCTTCTAAATCAGAAGGTTAGAGAACGACAGCCGCTTCGAGCGCTTCATGAAGAGTCCGGACGGTGACCACCTCGATCCCCTCCGTTTTCCCGATGGCCCGAACACTATCCGCCGAAACAATCGCCTTCTGAAATCCCAACCGTTTTGCTTCCAGGACTCGGTTCCCGGCTTGTGTTGTTCCCCGAACCTCTGCCGAAAGCCCGACCTCTCCGAAGGCACAAATCCTCGAATCAATCGCTCGATTAGAGAAACTGGATGCGATCGCGAGGGCCACACCGAGGTCCGCAGCAGGTTCTTCCAGATCAACCCCCCCCACCGCGTTTACATAAATATCAACCCCTCCGAGATCCATCCCAATACGTCGACTGAGAACCGCCGAGATAAGAGACATGCGATTAAAATCGACACCGCTCGCCCGACGGGTAGGGGCGGGGAATGCGGTACGGGAGGTGAGAGCTTGAATCTCAACAAGAAGGGTTCGAGTTCCGATCTGGGAAGGAACAACTACCGACCCAACTCGCCGGGACCGGTCCTGAGAAAGAAAGAGTTCACTCGGATTGGTCACCTCACGGAGACCTTCGGCAACCATTTCGAAAATACCCATCTCATTGGTGGACCCAAACCGGTTTTTCACTCCGCGAAGAATCCGGAACGTTTGAAACCGATCCCCCTCAAAATAGAGAACGGCATCCACAAGATGTTCGAGCGTTTTCGGGCCGGCAATCCCCCCATCTTTGGTTACATGCCCTACGATAAAGAGAGAAATCCCATGCCTTTTCGCATGTGTCGTGAGATCAGAGGCGCACTCGCGAACCTGCGCAACACTTCCGGGTGCACTCGGGATCTCCGGACGGTAAATCATCTGGATGGAATCCACAATCACGAGGGAAGGCTTCTCCTCTTCCATATATTTCCGGATTCGATCGAGATTCGTCTCGCTAACGACAAGAAGGTTATCAGAGGAAACGCCCAAGCGATCCGCGCGGAGACGAGTCTGCATCATCGACTCTTCGCTCGACACATAGAGGACTTTCCCCGCCGTAGCCGCAATCCTCTGGGCAATCTGGAGAAGAAGAGTCGACTTCCCAATCCCCGGTTCCCCACCCACGAGAACAACGGACCCGACAACAATCCCTCCGCCTAGTACACGATCAAATTCAGAGAGAGCGGTCGTCATTCGAGGACGTTCTTCCGCGTGGACTTCTGTAATCGGAACAGGACGCTCTTCAGAAAGGACCGGACGGCCCGCGGAAGATTCAAGTATGGGAGATTCCTCGACAAACGTGTTGAACTCTCCACAAGCGTTGCACTTGCCCATCCATTTCGGGGCCTGCTGTCCACATTCCTGACAGACAAAGACCACTTTTGTTTTTACCATTCCCCCCCCTGTTTTCGGAATTACGGGCGTCTTTTACCCCATCGGCGATTCAGAAGTTTCCGGAATCGGGGATCTCGTCGCACATTTTGCAGACCCCGATCTGCCAAGAGATGTCGATAATCGCGATAACC
Source organism: uncultured Planctomycetales bacterium (assembly GCA_964424925.1). Classification (GTDB taxonomy): domain Bacteria; phylum Planctomycetota; class MHYJ01; order MHYJ01; family JACPRB01; genus CAYRLD01. Next base: position 5,028 of record CAYRLD010000090.1, on the reverse strand, counting down.
AAAACGAAAGGCCTTGTCGAGCATATCGAAAGCCTGATCCAGTTTTTCAAGACTGGAATAATCACACGCAAGATTATAGTGAACAATCGGATCTCGTGGATGAAGCGCGAGAAGTTGAAGATCGACGCGTAAGGCATCTTCATGTCGCCCTTCCCGAACAAGCCCATCCGAAAGAACCCGTAGAGCTTCCGGATGCTCCTGATTTGACTGAAGAACGGCCCCCGCAAGACCGATCTGAAATTCATTCAACGCCTTTTCCTGACCGGGCTTTGGACGCGACTTCTCTTTTCGCGAACGACTTTGCCTACGACTCATGAAGGTAGATCTTACTCCGGTAGAACAAGGAGTCAATAGCGACTCGAGTCTTACGCTAGGCCTGGATTCAGAATAGAGCCCATTTCCGTGCGGAGGATTTCCAGTGCCCGCCCTCGGTGCGAAATCTGGTTTTTCCGTTCGGGGCTCACTTCCGCCATCATGCAGTTAAATTCAGGTACGAAAAAGAGAGGGTCGTATCCAAACCCGCCAGAGCCCTTTCGCTCAAACCCGATCCGGCCTTCACACGTTCCCTCTGATTCAGAAATGATGGTTCCTTCCGGATCCGCAATGGAGATATGTGCGCGATATCGCGCCCCTCTTTTCTCCATAGGAAGATCCTTCAATTCCCGGAGAAGTCGGTCATTATTATCTTCATCGCCTCCACCAGCCCAGCGGGCGGAATGAATACCGGGACGCCCTTCAAGAGCATCCACTTCTAAGCCGGAATCATCCGCCAGAGCCCACAAACCGGTAAAACGAGAGATCTCTATCGCCTTTTTCCGGGAATTCTCGGCAAAGGTTGTTCCATCCTCCACCACTTCAGGAGCACCGGAGAAATCAGAAAGAGAGCGAAACTCTATGGGAAGATCTCGAAAAATCTCCCTGATTTCGACGATCTTCCCCTGATTTCCAGAGGCAATGACAACCGTTCTCATGTTACCAATTGATCTTACTGATCCGCTCCGCCGCTTCCCGAATCCGATCTTCGGGAATAGTCAAAGCCGCACGAGCAAAGCCTTCCGCGGCTTCCCCAAATCCAGAACCAGGAAGAACGATCACACTCGCCTCTTCTAGAATCTTTCCGGCAAAGTCCATAGAACTCATTCCCTCTACAGGAACCGGAAACCAGATATAGAGACCCGCATTGGGTCGCGGAATATTCCAGCCGGTAGATTGAAGGCCATCGACAAAGGCGTCTCGACGGGCGCAATACATATCCCGAATCCGTTTCATCTCCTCCGCCCCATCTCTGAGAATGGCGGTTGTGGCTTTTTGAAAGCCCATGAACTGACCCGAATCACAATTCGCCTTGAACCCGCGCAAGGTTTCCACCACATCCGCGTTCCCACAAACCCAAGCGATTCGCCATCCCGCCATCGAGAACGTTTTTGTCATGGAATGAACAGAGACGCCCACCTCTTTTGCGCCTTCTACTTCCAGGAACGAATGGGGAGGTTCTTCATAATATAGCTCTGCATACGCTTCATCAGAGATAACCGTAATTTCATACTTTTTAGCGAACGCAACCGCTTCGCGGTAGAAATCGAGGGTCGCCACCCCACCGGTAGGATTATTGGGATAGTTCAGATAGAGAATACGTGCCTTTTTTGCAACCTCTTCTGGAATTGCATCCAGATCGGGCAAGAAACCTCGATCCGCACGCAATTTCATAACCCAAGGCTCTGCAAGTGCAAAGACCGCCCCACTACGATACGGAGGATACCCCGGCTCAGGAACCAGAACGATATCGCCCGGCTCTGTCAGGGCCATCGGTGCATGAGCAATCAATTCTTTCGAGCCAACGGCGAGACAGATCTCCTGATTTTCCAGCGCAACCCCATACCGACGCTGGAAGAAGTCTGCCACACCAGATCGAAACTCTTCGGTTCCCTGTGAGGGAGAATATTGATGAACAAGAGGATCATTCAGGACCGATACCATCGCATCCAGGAGAAGTTTCGGTGGATCGGTATCCGGATCACCAATTCCTAAATTGATAATATCTCGACCTTCCTTTTCGAGTGCGGTCCGCTTCTTTTCGAATTCCGCAAAAAGATAGGGAGGGAGACGATCAAGCCGACTGGAACGGTGGTGGTCCATAAACATCCTCCGTAGATGGAAATTCAGATCTGTAGAGAAAAGGGAGACAAAACGGTTTCGCCGGGATCTTAACGCTTGGAGAACTGCGTTCCACGTCGCGCACCGCGCAAGCCAGGCTTCTTCCGCTCTTTCATTCGAGGATCACGAGTCAAGAGACCTTCCTCACGAAGAAGAGGCTCCAGGGATGGATCCACGATCTTCAGCGCACGAGCCACGCCAAGCTTTACCGCACCCGCCTGACCACTCGGGCCGCCCCCGTGACAATTCACGAAGACATCATATTTTCCCAGGGTCTTTGTGGAAGTAAGAGGAGCCGTAGCCGAATTCTTATCCTGTTCCGTTGGGAAATAAGTAGCGATCGGTTTCTTGTTTACAATAATCTGTCCGGTCCCAAATTTGATCCGAACGCGAGCCACGGCCGATTTCCGTCGTCCCGTTGCCCAAATGTATTCTTTGGCCGTCGCCATACTATGCAATCTCCAGCTGTTTCGGACTCTGTGCCTGGTGAGGATGCTCGGGACCAGCATAAACGAATAGTTTCTTCCGCTGCTGCCGCCCCAGTTTCGTGTTCCGAATCATATCTTTTACGGCATGCCGAACAAGCTCATCCGGCTGCTTTGAAAACCACGTATCAAAACTAAACTCTTTGAGCCCGCCCGGAAATCCGGAATAACGCTGATAGGTGCGATTTTCCCGCTTTTTCCCCGTTACCTTGATCTTGTCCGCATTCACGATGATCACGTAATCACCGGTATCCAGGAAAGAAGTCCAGGTAGGCTTATGTTTTCCCATGAGAATCGTTGCCACACGGGTCGCAAGTCGACCGAGCGTCTTGTCCGTAGCATCCACCACGTGCCAGTTCCGCTCGATACTTTTGCCCTTGGCAACAAAACTTTTTTGTTTCAATCCTCGCATAAGACGCGACAGTATATGGATGAGGTACCGGGGTGTCAAGCGGATTTGCGGACAAAGGTAAAGACCGAAGCAAGAAAACCGAGAACGAGGAAAATGCCGCCCAAAGTAGTGCCTAAGACCTCTTCCTCCGATATTCCAATCCCCAACCAGACCGTCCCAACAGAGAATAATACCAGGGTTGCAAAAACGGATCGGGCATTCCATAACTTTGTGATCAATCCGGGACCCGCAGGCTCAACGTTTTGTTTTGCCTCTGACGATTCCTCGGGAGATTTCGAGACCTCCCCGGAACTCTCGGATTTGGCCGCTCCTTTGACAACCTTCTGGCGGTCAATCTGGACCTCAGGAGCATTTTCCTCTGGCGACTGTTCTTCTTCCGCCATGAGATTATTTCTGGACTGGAGCCAGCTCCTTTTCACAACGAGAACACTTGCCGGACTGCGGAGCTTCTACGTCAAGATGGGTGGGACAGGAATACTCTTTCTTTACCGGAATACGATCCTTACCACAAGTCGGACATTTACCCGATAAGTTCGATTCGCTTCCCGGATGGGGAGGACAATGGTAGGAGGGACGGAATGCGACTAATTTCCGGCTACCTACAGAACATCGCCCCGGTTTTGTCGATTGAATATCAGGGTGCTCACTGCAGAGAAACATTTCAGGGCGACGAGTTTTGGAAAGCGTCGCGAGACATTTCGGACATTGCCCGGGAGAATCAAAAGAAGCTTCCATGTGCTGGGGGCAGATGTACTCATGTTTTGCCTCTTCCAACGCATACCAGTCCCGCCACCGCTCATAGGTGCGATCAAACTCATTCCCCGTAATCTGTCGTAATGCGATCCAAGCGGCCTCCACGACCTTGGTGTCCGCATCTCGAAGAACTTCTACAAGAGAGGGAATCGCTTCCTCCCCCTCTTCCCCGACCTTGGTATCGGCATCTCGAAGAGTTTCCACAAGAGAAGGAACAGCTTCCGAGCCCTCTTCCCCAAATGCGCTAAGGGTAATCGCGGCACTCTGGCGAACATGAGGATGGTCATCTTTCAAGGAAACCGAAATAATGGACGAAAGGGACTCTTTTGACTTCATTCGGCGGAGAACAATAAGAGCCTCATTCCGGACATCCATCTGAGAATCGCGAAGTCGTTTTATCACCGAGGAAACCATTCCCCCCGTTTCTCCAGCGTTTAACTGATACCGAAGGCCATACAGAGCCGCCTGACGAAGATACCAGTGGGGAGAATTTAGATTCTTTCGAAATACATCGAGGGGCGTATCCGCCATCCTCATAAATCCAAGAGACGCCAGGGCGATCCCCCGCACATTTAAATCGGGATCCCGCGTTGCAACGATCAGACCGGCCTGAGCTTTTTTGTTTGTAGAAAAGCCGAGCACAAACGCCGCAATTTCTTTCTTCCAAAGGGGCCCTTTCCGTACGTCCTGAACGAAGAGGTTCAGATCATTGCGCGCGTAGCTCTTAATCTCACGGGAAACCGTGTCGAGCGTGGCAGAACTGTGATCCGCATAGGCCGTTTCGAAGGCCGCTCGAAGATACCGCAATCGCAGATAAAGCTCTTCTCCTCGCTCCTCTTCACTCGGAGTCGAGGAGCAGGCGCCTAAAGCAGACAGAACCAGAACGGATGTGATAATCTTTCGCATGATCTTTTGAACGACGTCCTCCCTGAAAAGTTGGGTTATCTTAGCCCCCGGTAAGCCATTTCACCAGTGAATCCAGAAGTCCAAAACAGAGGGGTAGAAAATCAGGGGCGACATCGGGCCTGGGAACGTCCTCTTCTAAAGGAAACGAAGCCCCAGAGAATCGACAGCAGGATCCCCACAAAAAAAAGAACAACTCCCGGCCAGAATGTGGTCGGATGGTACTGGAACTCTACCAGGTGACGCCCTTCAGGAAGAGAAATTTCCCGGAACCCATCCACAGGACTAATTTCAACCGGTTCCCCATCAACGGTTGCCGTC